>JBFJHN010000446.1:0-3776 GCA_041613275.1 Candidatus Krumholzibacteriia bacterium
CGCCCGCAGCGTCGAGTCGGAAGGCGGCGTCGTTCACGCGGTGGCCCGCGAGACGCCGGGAGAAACGCGTCTGGCCGCTTCCGAACGGAGCGAGGCGTGGGCACGCGAGTCGAAAACAAACGGCAAACGCTCGAAGTCGAAGGTGAGCTCCCCCAAGGTTGGTCGTAAGACGTCTGTCGCCGTGTCGCCGAAGTCGAAGTCGAAAGCGTCGCATGTCACGACCGGTGCGCCGAGGGCACCGCAAGCGCCGGGAGCGCCGCTTGCCCCAAACGCGCCGCAGGCGCCCTGGGCGCCGCACGCGCCCTGCGAGGACGCTGCGACGCGCGCGCCGCAGCATGGCTTCGTCACCGCAGACCCCACCGAGTCCACGCTGGCGCAGCGAGAGGCATTCCAGGACGAACGCGACGCGCACGTGCCGTGGACGACGCGCTTCGGCATCGACACGTTCTTGGCCCGCGTCGAGTCGCTGCTTCCATGGTGTGTGGCCGCATGGTTCGCGGGCGTCGTGTTCCTGATGTTCCGCCTGGTGCTCGGATGGACACAGGCGCAGCAGCTCGGCGTGCGCGGCCTGCGCGCGGCGCCGCACGCGGTGCGCGAAGCGGTCGAGCGCCTGAGCCATCGCCTGGGTGTGCGCCAAAGCGTGCGCGTGTTCGAATCGGCGTTGGCCGAGGTGCCCACGGTGGTGGGTGGGCTGAAGCCCGTCGTGCTGGTGCCGACGAGCGCGTTGGCGGGACTGACCCCGCAGCAGCTCGAGGCCATCCTGGCTCACGAGCTGGCCCACGTGCGCCGCCACGACTACGCCATCAACGTGATCCAAACCGTCGTCGAGACGCTGCTCTTCTATCACCCCGCCGTCTGGTGGGTGTCGGAGCGCATCCGCGAAGAGCGCGAGCACTGCTGCGACGACCTCGCGGTCCATGCCTGTGGCGATCGCTTCGCCTACGTGCGCGCTCTCACCGCACTGGAAGAGCTGCGTAGCGCGCCGGCCGGATTGAGCGTGGCCATGGCCGCGGACGGCGGCTCGCTCCTGTCGCGCGTGCAGCGTCTCGTGGGGCGCGGCCCGGTGCACTCCGCATCGCCGGCGCGCGGTGCGGCGGGCTTCGTCGCCGTCGCAATCGTCTTCGTACTCGGAGTGGGGATGCAGCGTGCTGGCGCAGTCGGCGCCGAGACAGAGCCCTGGAACTCCAATACGGCGTCGGCACCTGCGGCTTCCACGCCGCGGGCGGCATCGACTCCATCCCCCTCCGACGCCTCGTCCGAACCGAAAAACGTGCTGGGTCAGAGGTCTGCACGAAAAGGGGAAGCTCAGCCAGCGTCGCAGCTTCGCGGCCCAGCACGTTCCTCCACTCCGGCGCCCGAAGATGGCGATGCTCCGCGCTTGACCGTCGAGCAGCTGGTCGCCTTGCGCCTCGCTGGCGTCGATGCCGGCTACATCGAGTCGATGCGTGAGCTGGGATTCGAGGACCTCGACGACATGGTGCGCATGCGCCAGGCGGGCGTGGACGCGCGCTTCGTGCGCGCGCTGCAGCGAGCCGGATTCGAGCAGCTGAGCGCCCGCGAGCTGACGCATCTCCGTTCGCGCGGGGTCGATGGCAAGTTCCTGCGCTCGATGCGTGAAGCCGGCTTCGATGACGTCAGCCTCAACGGGCTGGTCCGCCTGCGCAATCAGGGCGTCGACGCGAGGTTCGTCCGGGGCCTGCGTGCCGCGGGATACGACGTCACTCCGGAACAGGCGATTCGCCTCTTGCAAACCGGCGTCGATGCCAACTTCGTGCATGCGATCGCCGAAGCCGCGTACGACAACCTCGACATCGACGATCTCGCCACGCTGCGGAGCATCGGTGTGGATCCTGATTTCATGGATCGCATGCGCGATGCCGTGGGCGAGCCCCTGGACCTGGAGGACTTCGCCGCGCTGCGACGTTACGGCGTCGACGCGGACTACGTGGAAGTCATGCGCGGCATGTGGGACTCCCTCGACATCGACGAGCTGGTGCGGCTGCGTCTGCACGGGGTCGAGCCGTCGTACGCGCAGGCGATGCTCGCGGCGTTGCCCGACATCGACGCCGACGACATGGTCATGCTGCGCCAGCGCGGGTGTGACCCGGGTTTCGTGGACGCCATGCAGCGCGTGTTGGACGTCTGGGACGTCGACGATCTCGTCGCTCTGCAGCAATTCGGCGTCCATGCCGACTGGGTGGAAGCGGTCATGGATGCGGCGCGCGAAACGTACGATGCGGACGACCTGATCCAGCTGCACCAGGCGGGCGTGGACGCCGATTGGCTGCGCACGCTGCGCGACGCCGGCCTCGACGACTTCGACGCCGATACGCTCCGCGACCTGCGTCGCCGCGGCGCCGAGGCGTCGAACTGGCGCGAGATCCAGGAAGACATGTGTTCCGAGGATGTCAAGGACGCCAGCGACGGCGCGGGCAACGCGGGTCGCGGCGACGACATGCGTCTCACCGCGGCCGTCGAGAAGATGCGCTCGCTGGGTCTCGAGGACTTGAGCGTCGACGAGCTCGTCGAGCTGCGCCAACACGGCGTGGACGCGCGCTACGTGCGCGAGATGGTGGATGCCGGCCTGGAGGCTTCGCCCCACGTTCTGCTCCATTTGCGCAATCACGATGTCGAGCCGCATCACATTCGCGCCATCCGAGACGGAGATCCCGCGTCGCTCACGGTGGGCGACCTCGTAACGCTGAAGAACGCAGGTATCGACGGCGACGTCCTCGATCGCCTTCAGGAGGCAAAACGATGAAACGTGTCCTTGCGTGTGCGCTGGTGCTCCTGATGCTTCCGGCAGCGTCGGCAGCCGAGATCCGCGGGCGTTGGTACGCCGAGCTCGAGGGCGACGAGGTATGGCTGGAGCTCGATTCGCGCACCGCGGGCGCGCGCTTCCAGATGGGGCTCGATCTGCTGGCCGAGGAGCTGTCCGGTCTCGACGTGACCGCCTTCGAACGCGAAGAGGCCGCCGTCGGTTTCACGCTGACGCGGGAGCCCGGAAGCTTCGATTTCGAGGGGCGCACGCTGGACGGCGCGGCGCTCGGTCGCTTCACGTTCGAGCCCAACGCCGCGTTCGCGGCGGCGCTCGAGGAGCGCGAGTTCGGACGCCTGCGTGAGAAGGAGGCCGTGGTCCTCGCTGTGCACGACGTCACGTTGGCGCTCGTCGACGGAATGGTCGCGCTGGGCTACGACGATCTCGACACGGACGACCTGGTGGCTTTCGCCATCCACGGGGTGACGTCCGAGTACGTCAAGTCGCTCGAGGATCTGGGCGTGCGCTCTCTGGATGCCGACGAGGTGTTGTCCTTCCGGATCCACGGCGTCGACGAGGAGTTCGTCGCCGAGATGCGCGACGCGGGGCTTGCGCGCCTGCGGCCCGAGGAGCTCCTGCAGGCGGCCATCCACGGCGTCGACCCGCGCTTCGTCGCGGAGATGAAGGAGCTCGGCTTCGATGGCCTGCGCTTCCAGACGTTGCTCAACTTCCGCATCCACGGTGTCGACAAGCGCTACATCGACGATCTGCGCGAGCTCGGATACGAGCGCTTGGATGCTGAGGATCTGGTCCAGTTCCGCATCCACGGCGTCAGCCGCCGCTACGTCGAGGACATGGCGGAGCTCGGCTACGAGAGCATCCGCGAGCGCGATCTGCTGCAGATGCGCATTCACGGCGTCGATCGCAGGTTCGTTCTGGAGATGCGCGATCTGGGCTACGACGACTTGAGCATCAGCGAGCTGGTCCAGCTGCGGATCCACGGGGTGGATCCAGACTA
>JBFJHN010000447.1:0-3775 GCA_041613275.1 Candidatus Krumholzibacteriia bacterium
ATCCTCGACGAAGCGCGGATCGGAGGGCTCGAGATGCTGCAGCACCCGCGCCACCACGCGCTCGATGATCTCCTCGTCGCGCACTCGTGCTCCTTCCGGGAGGTCCGATCGTAGGACATCCCCGGCGCGCGACGCCAGCGCGGCGGCGTCGCCGCCTCTCAGCGCGTGCGATCGAGCGCGTCGATCTTGTCGACGCGGCGAGCGTGGCGCCCGCCGGCAAACGGTGTGTGGAGCCAGACGCGGACCACTCGGCGGGCGTGCCCGCGCTGCACGACGTTGGAGCCCAGGACGAGCACGTTGGCGTTGTTGTGCTCGCGGCTGTTGCGGGCCGTGGCGACATCGTGGCAGGTGGCGGCGCGCACTCCAGCGATCTTGTTCGCCGCCATGCACGACCCGAGCCCGGCGCCGTCGACGACGATGCCGTAGCGACAGGTTCCGTCGGCGACGCGTCGTGCCACGGCCACGGCGAGGTCCGGATAGTCGACGGCCGCGGTGTCGTGGGTTCCGACATCTTGGACGTCGAAGGCGAGCTCGGCGAGGAAAGCGTGCAGATGCTGTTTCAGCGCGAAGCCGCCGTGGTCGGCTCCGAGCGCCACCCGCACGCGCTCGACGGCGGTTTCCAGCCTCCGGTGCCCGGCGCGCCCGCGTGGCGACCGCCGGCCGTCGCGCAGCAACCTCTGGATGTCCTCGAGCCGCACGTCCGGGGTGCAGTCCTTTCTCGCTCGGCCCCGCTCAGCGGGGACGGCGCGGGAAGTGCGTGAACGGCCGGGTCAACAGCTCGCGCAACGTCATTCGCTCGACCGTACGCGCGTTGGCAAGATACACCGCCGGATCGGTGCCGAACTCGGAGAGCACCTGGAGGCACATGCCGCAAGGCGGCGTGGGATGCGTATCGCGGGCGTAGACGGCCACCGCATCCAACCCCCGTCGGCGCATGCCCTGGGCCACCGCCTGGAGCACGGCGCTGCGCTCGGCACAGATTCCCGCACCGAGGCTGGCGTTCTCGACGTTGCAGCCGGCGAAGACGCGCCCGTCGCGGGTCCGCAGCGCGGCACCCACCTTGAAGCCGGAGTAGGGTGCATGCGCGTGGCGTCGCACATCGCGCGCCGCACGCAGGAGCTCGAGCTCGGCAGGTTCCAGATCGCTCCAGCGCATCACGCCTCCGCCATCTGCGCGTGGAAGCTCGTGCCGCCCAAGCGCTCGTCGTGGCCCCAATGCTCGAGCACGGTGGCGGCGATGTCCATCAGCCCGCGCCGATCGCCGAGCGCGCACCCCGCGCGCATGCGTCCCAGGCGCGCGATGAGCGGCACGTACTCGCGCGTGTGGTCGGTTCCCGGCGTCGTGGGATCGTTGCCATGGTCGGAGGTCACCAGGAAGAGATCGTCGGGACCGAGGCGTGCGAGCATGTGCGGCAACCACGCGTCGAAAGCGCGCAAGCCGTCCGCGTAGCCGCGCACGTCGTTCCGATGTCCCCACAGCGTATCGAAATCGTTCAGGTTGGCATAGACGAACGTACCGGGCGGGCTCTCGTCGAACCAGCGCAGCGTGGCCGCCATGCCATCCGCGTTCGATGTCGTGTGATCGTTCTTCGTCAGGCCGATGCCGGAGAACAAGTCCTCGATCTTGCCGATCCCCACGACGGTGTGTCCGGCGTCACGCAGAACTTCGAGCAGCGAGCGGCCGGGCGGCAGCACCGCAAAGTCGCGCCGCCGCGGCGTGCGTGTGTAGGCTCCGCTCGTTCCCGTGAACGGGCGCGCGATCACGCGCCCGACGTTGTGCTCGCCGACGAGCGCTCGGCGTGCCATTTCGCACCACTGATACAGCTGCTCGACCGGCACGACGTCCTCGTGGGCTGCGATCTGAAAAACGCTGTCCGCGGACGTGTAGACGATGGGATTGCCCGTGGCGACGTGCTCGTCGCCGAGCTCCTGGATGATGACGGTGCCCGACGCGGCGCGATTTCCGAGCACGCTGCGATTGACCTCGCGTTCGAACGGCTCGATCACCTCGGGCGGAAATCCCTGCGCGTAGGTCGGAAACGCGCGCGCGGTGACGATGCCGCACATCTCCCAGTGCCCCGTCGTGCTGTCCTTGCCGGCGGAGACCTCGGCCAGGCGACCGTACGCTCCGTCGGGTTGCGTTGCCGGCGGCGTGCCCTCGATCGCCGTGAGGTGGCCCAGTCCCAGGCGCCCCAGGTGCGGCAGATCCAACCCGCCGAGCGCGCGGGAGGTGTTGCCGATGGAGTCGCTGCCGGTATCGCCGAAGTCGGCGGCGTCGGGAGCCTCGCCCACGCCCACGCCATCCAGCACGACGACGACGACCTTGCCGCGGTGGGTGTTCACCACGTGGCATTCCTCTCGGTGGGCGCGCGAACGCGCCGGCTCTCAGGAAGTGCGGACCTCGCGCGCCCCGGTCAGCCCGCGCATCGATTCGACGCTGCCGTTGCGGCGGTACACGCGCACGACGCGCTTGGAGATTCCACAGAGGATCTCGTAGCCGATGACGCCCGTCTTCTCGGCGATCTCGTCGACGGGGATCTCGGACGCGCCCTGGCGACCGAACAGGACGACTTCGTCCCCCACGCGCGCTTCGGGGATGGCGCTTAGGTCCACCATCGTCATGTCCATGGTCACGCGTCCCAGAATGTGGGCGCGCCGGCCGTGACACAGCACGCTGCCGCGACCCGAGTAGGCGCGCGCCAGACCGTGACCGTACCCGACTGGGACGATCCCCAGGCGCGTTTCTCGACAGGTGTAGACGTCGCCCCCGTAGCTGATGGGCGATCGCGGCGGCAGCGAACGCACCTGCACCAGCCGAGCACGAAAGCTCATGACCGCGCGCAGCGGCTGCAGCCCCAGGAGATTCGGATGCGGGACGCAGCCGTAGAGCATGCCGCCCGGACGCACCATGTCGAAGTGCAGCTCGGGAACGTTCAGGATCCCAGCCGAGTTGCTGGCGTGGACGAGCGGCACGTCGATGCCCGAGGCGCGCAGCGCGCCCACGAGATCGGCCAGCTCGCGCGCTTGCCGGCGCGTGAAAGCCTCGTCGGTGTCGGAGACGGGAAAGTGCGTGTACACGCCTTCGAGCAGGAGTCCCGGAAGGGCGTGTACGGACCGGATCCATTCGTGCGCGTCACGCGCCAGAACGCCGGAGCGTCCCATGCCGGTGTCGACCTCGACGTGCACGGGAGCGAGCGTGCCGCGCGCGCGTGCGGCGTCGGAGAGCTCGCGCGCAAAACCGAGATCGGGAATGGTCGTGCGCAGCTGCGCGTCCAGAAGCGCTGGAATCTCGTCGGGAAGCGCGGGCGACAGCAGCAAGATCGCCGCGTCGATCCCGGCCTGGCGCAGCTCGCGTCCTTCGTCCACCGTCGCCACGCCGAGCATGTAGACGCCGGCCCGTACCGCTTCCCGTGCGATCTCGACCGCACCGTGTCCGTAGGCGTCGGCTTTGACGATCAGCAGGATCCTGCACGACGGGTCGACGAGCGGTCGAATGCAGCGCACGTTGTGCACCAGTGCATCGAGATCGACTTCGACCCAGGCCGGCAGCGTCTTCATCGCCGTCTTCCCTTCCTCGCAGTTCGCGAGTCGCTCATGCGCGGTCGGAGTCCGCGGGCGAGGACGCATCCGGGTCCGACGTGCCACGGAAGAAATGGCGGTTGGCCAGCTTGACCAGCTCGCTCCAGCCGTCCGCCGAGCGCGTGTTGCGCACCACCTGCTCGACCGCCTGGGTTTGTGAATCCAGGTGGTCGATCAGATGCACCGCCATGGCTTCG
>JBFJHN010000448.1:0-3770 GCA_041613275.1 Candidatus Krumholzibacteriia bacterium
CGCGCCGACAGCGTCGACTTCGTCCGCAGCGAGGCGCTGCGCTCGACGATCGACGTGATGGATGCTGGCGAGGCGACAACGTTGCTTCTCGAGCACCTGCAAGGCTCGAGCGTGCGCGAGCGCACGACGGCCGCACAGGTGCTCGGAGCACGGGGCGCCGACGTTCCTGCAGCGCGGCGCGACGAGGTGCGACAGGCGCTCGAGGCGCGTCTCACAGACGACGACTTCGTCGTCGCCAGCGTCGGCGCCGCAGCTCTCGGCGAGCTCGGCGATCCGAACTCCATTCCTGCGCTGGTCCAGGCGTACGACGCGCGCCGCGGGGACCACAACGATGTCGACGTGCGCTGGGCCGCGGTCGGAGCCGCGCTCGAGCTCGGCGCGCAGGTCTCGGACACCACCCGCCCGACGCTCGAAGCCTTTTTCGAGCGTGCGCGCGACGACGCCGACGGACGTGTCGCGCACGATGCGCGTCGCGGTCTCGCGCGCCTGCGCGGCGAGGAAGAGCCCGAACCGCCCACGCCGAAAGCGCACGCTTCCGTGGACGAGCCGCAGGAGCTGCCGCCCATCGATCTGGGACGTGTGCGCGTGCGCGTGGTCACGCGTCACGGCGAGACGGTCGTCGAGCTGCACGGCGACGACTACCCGCGCACCGTGGGGAGCTTCCTGCGCAACGTCGACAGCGGCTTCTACGACGACGGCGTCTTCCACCGCGTCGTCCCGGCTTTCGTCGTGCAGGGGGGCTGTCCACGCGGAGATGGTTGGGGGGACGCCGGCCGGCTGCTGCCGTGCGAGTACGGCGACCTGCGCTACGACAGCGAAGGAATCGTTGGCATGGCGCACGCGGGACGCGATACGGGCGGCTCGCAGTTCTTCATCACGCATCTGCCCGTGCAGCGTCTCGATGGACGCTACACCGCGTTCGGCCGTGTCGTCGAGGGCATGGAGAACATCGATCGCATCGTGCGCGGAGATCGCTTCCGGATCGAGCGGCTGCCTCAGCCCACGCCCTGAGCCCGCGCCGAACCCGCCGTCGCTACCAGTGCAGCGCGACGCCACCTTCGATGCTCACGTTCGCCACCGATTCGAGCTCGAACGCTCCCACCGCAGGCGGACTCTGGTTGGGAGGCGCGAGATCCTGCGTGCCTTCGGCGCGCCCGTAGGTGCGCCCGAAACGCACCTCGGCGTAGGCCGTGTACGGCTGCGTGGCCATGAACACGCGCCCCCCCAGCACCGCCGAAGGGGCCATGGTGTTCTCGGTCTTCTTCAAGCCGGAGGCCCCCTGCCGCCCCGAGGTCAGCCCGCGCGAGCGGAAGTGGACGGTGTGGATGGCGAATCCGGCGCCTGCGTACAGCGCGCTGCGACGCGTGTGCAGCAGATCGGCCATGGCTTCGAGCCGCACGGTGAAATCGCTCGTACGCTCCTGAACCGATTCGACACCGGCGAGTCGCCCGGCCTGCGGGTCGTTCCAATAGGTGTACGTCTCTTGCAGGTCGCGTTCTTCGGAGGTGAAGTTGACGGCGCCGCGCACCCAGAGCGGGATGATGCGGACTTCACGTCGCAGAATGCGGCGCTGGTAGCCGATGTTGATGAAGCCGTTCTTGTCGAACGTCGGATGGTCGTGCTGTCCGTAGCCGCCCCCCACGAACGCCACGTTCAGATTGCCGACGCGGATGGGACGGTCGCGATCACGCGGCTGCGCAGCAACCTGCGCCCCCGACGCGGCGAGGATGAAGGTCGCACACGCGACCGTAAGCAGACTCCGACGCATTCCGGCACGACCTCCACGTTCGGGTTCAGGACCCCAGCAACCTAAGTGCGAGCCGGGGTTCTGTCAAAGCCAGCGCTTGCGTGCCCGTGCGCCGACGCCGGCGAAATGGGGCGGGGTCTCGCCCAGTATAGCGCCCGCAGTGGGCTCCAGCTCCCGGAGCCGGGCCGCGTGGAGCGGTGCTCGACCGGCTCGAAGCGTTCCATGCGGGTGATTTCGCGCCAGCCGCGTCGCTTCCGACCCCGCGCGCCGTCGGACCCGCCGCCGGCGAAGTGCGCGCGGGCGCGGGCGATCGCAGAAGTCGGGCGCCGGCCAGGCGTTCGGTACGGAGCTTCCATAGGAGACCCCGGGAGGTTTGGGATGGGGTGGAGCCGTTCGATTCGAGCCGCGGCGTTGGCTCTCCTGACGTGCATGGCGCTGCCGGCGTGGGCTTCGCGGCCCGTTCCGCCGACGCGCGCGACGTTTCCGGTGCACGGCGTGCGCGTGGGCGACGTGCAGATGCTCGGCGACGTGCGCGACTCCAATCCGCGCCGTCTGCTGCGCGCGCTGGGGATCGTGCCCGGTGCACCGTACGACTCGGTGCGCGTCGAGCGTGCGCGACGCGACCTGCTCGCAGTCGGGTGGCTGCGCTCGCTGGACCTTCTGATGTCGTTGCCCGCGCCCGACTCGATGGTGGTGGTGATTCTCGTCGAGCGCGCGCCGCGCGCACGCATGTATCCCGCCGTCGACCTGCGCGCCGACAATCGCATCGTCTACGGCGGCCGCCTGTACGCATGGGGCCGCGGCGGTCGTGGCGAACGCTTCGACCTGCGCGTCGCCGGCGGAGGCCACGAGATCCTGCAGGCGGAATGGGTCGAGCCTCGGCCGTTCGTGCGCTTGCCGCTCGGCCTGCAGTTCAACGCCGAGCTCTTCCAGGAGGTCGAGGAAGCCGAGGACGACCTCGAGTTCGACCGGCTGGCGCTCGGCGCCGTCGTCTCCGTGCCGCACCGCGGGCCGCGGCTCGAGCTCTCGGGCTCCGTGCTGCAGGTGCGCGCTTCGCAGCCCGAGGGCACCTTCGCCGGCGGCAACGTCGACCATCTTCGACGCGGCGCGGTGCACTTCGTCTGGGGACGTCCCCACGCGCGCTTCGATTGGTCGGCGTGGCGCGGACGCGTAGGCGTGGGGGCGACGTCGGGTGCGGCGGAGTCCCAGAACGTGCTCGCGCGAGCGAGCGTCGTGCAGCGTCTGGCCCAGCGCGTGATCGTCGCCGCCGGCTGGACGTATCGCGACGTGCGCGGTCGCGTGCCGCGCTACGACCGCATCCACCTCGGCGGCGGAGCGAGCGTGCGTGCCCATGAGTACGGCGTCGTCAACGGCGACGGCGGCACGTGGGGTGGCGTCGAGCTGCGCGTGCCCGCCAACTTCTGGAGTGCCGAAACGTTCCGCTGGAGCCCGCTGCCGGTTGCGCTGCATGGCTTCTTCGACAGCGGAGCCGCATGGTCGGCGTCCGCGCCGGGCGCAGAGAGCGAAGCGTCGCGTCGCTCGCAAGCGCGTTTTCGCTGGAGCGCCGGTGTGGGGATCACCGCGTGGTTCCGGGGCGCCTATCCCATCCGCGCCGACGTGGGTGCCGGTGACGACGGTCACTGGCGCGCCGACCTGTCGACCTCGTTTCCCTTCTAAGCTTCACCTCGACAAATCTTCGTTCCGGACTCCCGCTCCGGCGTGCGGACGGCTGGACGCGCGCTGTTGTGCTAAGTAGCATGTCGTTGTACTCCATTGGAGGTGACGCATGTCCCGGAACGGGCCCTGGCTGGGCGTCGAGCAGGTCGCCGATCTCCTCGAAACCCACCCGGAGGTGGTGCGCCGTTGGCTGCGTGAAGGGCGGCTGCGCGGCTTCAAGATCGGACGCGCCTGGCACGTGCCGGTGGATGCCCTGCCTTCGTCGCCCTCGACCGACATGCCGGTGAACGTCCTGCAGGGACGCGTCCGTCGCGTGGATCGCGCCGCGGGCATGGCCTGGGTGACG
>JBFJHN010000449.1:0-3767 GCA_041613275.1 Candidatus Krumholzibacteriia bacterium
CCGCGTGATCGCCCTGCGCGTGGCGAATCTCGGCCATGGTATCGAGCACGTTCGCCTTGGTCCGCCGGTTCTCTGCGAGCTCGATGGCCTTCTCGGCCAGCGCCGCCGCCTCTTCCAGATTCACGCCGTTCTCGGCGCACCACCATGCGAAGTTGTTGAGTTGCTCGGCGTCGTCCTGCCAGCCTTCGGGCATCATCTTCTTGCGCAGCGCAACGCCGCGCGCGGCATCGTCCAGCACGAAGAGCGCATGCTCGATCTCGAGCTCGCCCCGCGCGCTCTGCAGCCAATCGTCGTCGGTGTTCTCGGTGACCTCCATTGCCGCCTTGAGATATGCGTCCATGAGATCCGGATCGTCCGCGGCGCGTCCCATCTGTGTCATGTGGGCGGCCACGCGCACGACGTGCTCGGGAGCGCGGCGCTCGTGTGCAACGACCGCGTCGGCCGCTTCGCGCACGGCGTCCAACGGCACCGAATTGGAGCGGTATCCCAACACCTGCGTCTCGAAGATCTCGTAGCGATGATCGACGGCGGGATCCTCGGCCAGCTCCTGCGCCTGGCGCAGGAAGTCGCCCGCGCGCGCGTAGTCCATGAGCGCGCGATGGTAGCGGCCCAACGCCAGCGCGTCGGCGCTGCGCGCCTTGCGTTCGAAACGCGCGCGGCGCGCCTCGATGGGTGTCGGGTCCGCGACGCCCGCGTCGACGTTCTCCATGACCTCGGCCTTGTCGTAGCCGATCCAACGCGAGATCGTCGCGCCTTCCGCGTTGACCAGCTGGAAGGTGGGATACGAGCTCACGCCGTAGCGCTTGGCCAGGCCGCGGCCCTCACCCTTCTCGGCGTCCAGCATGTACAAGACGACCTGCTCGAGGTTGCTCTTCAGCTCGGGATCCGCTTTCGCCTCACGGGCGAACTTCTTACACCAGCGTCACCACTCGGTGTAGAACTCGAGCAGCACCGGCATGCCGCGCGTTTTCGCCTGAGCGAGCGCCTCGTCGAACGAGATCGGCGAGGTGGCGTGGACGCTCGCTCCTGCCAACGTCGTCAGACCGAGACAGAGAACGACGGCGCAGAGAACGGTTTTCGAACGCTGCATGGGTCCCTTTCGCGGTTCCGCAGGGGGGTCGGCTGGCGAAGGCGCCGAGTGTAGCATCTCGGGGGGCGGGACGTCGCGCGGGTTCGGCACGGCCGCGGCCGCCTGCGACTGCAGTCGAACCTCAGGCCGGGCGCACGAGCCTGCGGAGCGGCTCCGAGACGCGGCGTCGCACGAGCGCCTGGCGCAGCTCCCAATCCGAGGTCTCCTGGTCGTCGCCCAGAACGCGCACCTCGCCCGCGACACGCAGCGCCGCGGGTACGCCGTCGCGATACAAGACGCGATTGTCGGAATGCGCCGGCACGCGTCCGCCTGGAGTGACGATGCCGACCAGGTTCAGCGGGTCGGCGGCGCTGAGCGAAACCAGCGTGCCGTTGGCCGGGCTGCGACGCACGCTGCGCAGGCGCCCCACCGCCTCGGGAAGCGCGTACTGCTCGCCCGCGAAGCCGGCGACGAACCTGCCGCCGCGGATCTCGCCGCGCGCCTCCATCCGTCGCAGCACGCGCAGGAGGTCACGCCACGGAGGCAGCAACGTCTCGCGCTCGGTGAGCCGGCGGAAGAGGATGCCGTAGCGCCACAGCAGCGCCATCGCGGTCTCTTCGATCGACGCCTCAGGCATCGCGTCCTCGTCCGCGTCCACCGGCGCGTCGTTGGTCTCCAGCAGCACCCAGCGGCCGGCGTCTTCGACGCCGTAGTGCGCCGTCGTCCGCCGCCGGCGTCCGCCGGGTCGAAGCGGCTTGCGCCGATCGGACGGCACGAGAAGCGCGCGCAAGCCGGTGAAGCTGTCGGCGCTGATGCAGCCAGCGGCCACGAGCTCGCCGAGAGCCGCTTCCACCTGCGTGCGCAGCAGGCCCGTCGCACGCACGATCTCGTCGAAGAAGGACGCACCGCGGCGCGCGAGCGCCTCGCGCACGGCAGCGGCATCGGGCGACAAGCGCGGCCCACCGTTGCGCGTGGCGCCCTGCCACACGTGCAGGCGCGCGCGATCGAGGAACGTGATCGGAGACGTGCGCAGCGGACCCGCGCTGCGGCCACGCGTTTCCGTCGTCGTGCTGGGGGCGGTGCGCGGACGCGAGCGTCGCGCCCAGGTGCAGCGCCCCGACAGACACAGCGTGTCGAGCCACTGCGGATCGTAGTCGGGAACGCGCGCCGCGAAGATCTCCGCTTCCCACGCGGCGGCGGGTGCTTCGAAGCCTTCGAGCTGCTGCACGACGGCGGCCAGCCCCTCGGCGCCCTCCACGTTCGATTCCGGAACCGCGTGCTGCCACTCGAGCAGGAAGCGCATGAAGTCGGCGCTCGCCACCGGCTCGATCTCGCTGCGCAAGCGTTTGAGCGTGTAGCGATGGATGCGCGCGAGCAGCCTGCGCTCGCACCACTCTTCGGTCGCCGTGGCCGCATCCACACCCGGCGTGAAGCGCCCGCGCAACACGAAGCCTTCGCTTTCGAGCGCCGCCAGCGCGGCCTGGACGCGCAGCGGCTCGATTGCAAGATCGCGTGCGAGCGACGACGCGCGCACGGGGCCCAGACCTTCGAGACGTCCGCGCACCAGCTCGACGAGCGACTCTTCCGGCGTCGTGGCAGCGGACGTCGCGCCGCGTCCCGGCGGCGAGTCGATGTGTGGCTCGAGCGTCGCGTCCGGGAACACCTGCAGGAGCTGCTGCAGACGCTCCGCCGACACCCAAACCGGTGCCGCGTCCGCGTGCGCGCGCAGGCGCGTGGCGCGTCCTGCCTGCATCAGCTCTTCGAGAAGCGAAGTCCAACCCTCGTGGGTCGTGCCCTCGGCCTCGGTGAGAAATCCGTACAGCACCAGCGCATCGTGCAGCTCGTCGGCGTTCTCCGGCTGCGGCCAGATTTCTTCGCGCACGCGCTCGATGGCGGCGGCGTCCAGCGCCCCGATGTCGGCTGCGGTCTCCGGATCCAGCCAGCGTCGCGACAGCACCGCCTGTGTACGGCGCTCCTCGAGCGGCGCGTCATCGAGAAAAGCGTAGGGGCGCGCGTTCAGGATCTCCTGCGACAGCGGCGACGGCTCGCGCAGGTCGCGCGCTACCACCGCGATGTCGCCCGCAGCCAGACGCCGCAGCACGTCCTGCAGGCCGACGACGTCCATCGCTTCCTCGAGACAGTCGTGGATCGTCTGGCGCACCAGCGGGTGGTCGGGGATCTCGCGATCTCCGGGCAGGTTCTCGGCACAAGCCACCTGATCGGGGAAGACGACGGCGAGCAGGTCCTCGGCGAGGATGCGCGTGAGCTGCGGCGCCACGCGCTTGCCGCCGCGGAAGCGCAGCACGGCCAGGCTGCGCGTGGCGTTCCAGCGCCAGCGCAGCGTGAACATGGGAGCCGCAAGCAGCGCCTGCTCGAGCACGCCGCGCACCGTGTCGGCGTTCAGGTAGCGTGCCACGTCTTCCAACGGGAAGCTGTGCGTTGGACCCAGCGACAGGACGATGGCGTCTTCGGTGGCCGCCGCCTGCAGCTCGACGTTGAAGCGGCGGCAGAAACGTTTGCGCAGCGCCAACCCCCAGGCGCGGTTGATGCGGCTGCCGAACGGAGCGTGCACCACCAGCTGCATGCCGCCCGTCTCGTCGAAGAAACGTTCGAGGACGACCGATTCCTGCGTGGGCATGACGCCCAGCGCCGCCTGGCCGGCGGCCAGGTAGTCGACGATCTGGCGTGCGCCGGCCGC
>JBFJHN010000450.1:0-3766 GCA_041613275.1 Candidatus Krumholzibacteriia bacterium
CCGGCAGCGGCGCGTGATCCTGGTTCGGATGATGCCGGCGCGCTTCTCCACGCCCGAGTCGCTGCTCGAGCTGCTCCGGCACGAGCTGCTGCATGTGGCCGACATGCTGGATCCCGCGTTCGGCTACGAGCCGTCGCTGCAATGCTCCGGCAGCGATCCTTCGTTCCAATCGTTGATTCGCGGGCGCTATCGCGTGCTGTGGAAGGCCACAGTGGCGGGGCGCTTGCTCGGTCTGGGGCGCGCGCAGGAGGATCGCCGTGCGCAGTGCTGGGCGGAGTTCATCGACACGTTCCCGCTGGCGCTCGACGCGGCCGAGGCCGCCTTCTCGCGCTGGTTCGACACGCCCGTGCACACGCACGCAGAGATGGTGGCGTTCGCGCACGATCCGGGCGGCGGCTCGAAGCGCTGTCCACTGTGTGGCTCGCTCGCCTACGACTTGTGCAAGCCGCCGCGCGACCTCGTCGCCGTCATCCTGCGCGACTTCGCAGACTGGTCCCCCGAAAGCGCCGTGTGCCGACAGTGTGCCGACCTCTACGCCGGGCACGCGCAGGCGTCAGGCTGAAACCTGGACCTGCTTCTCCAGCGTGTCGGCGAGCGCCAAGAAGCGCGGCAACGAGCCGTCCTCGGTCGCGGTGCGCTCCATCTCCCGGAAGGTTTCGGCCATGCGTTCCTGGTCGGCGGGCGGCAGGAGCTGGTCGGCCATGGGGTACAGGATGTTGTCTTCCTTGTTGATGTGGTCGCCGAGCAACGCCACGTAGCTGCGCGCGTTTTGCGCGACCGCGCTCTTCGCGGCCGCGTCTCCGCCCTTCCAGCGTTCCGCGGCCGAGCGCATGGCGCGCGTGTACGCGCGCGCTTCCTCGTGCTCGGCCAACATCACGGCAATGGGGCCGCCCTCCCTGGGGAAGCCCTGCGCTTCCATCTCCACGAACAGCACGCCCTCTTCCTTCTGGTGGTGGTAGTTGTCCGCGTAGCCCTGAATGAACTCCGTGGCGTCCAGGAAGAACTCGGGCCCGAGCGGTTCGCTCGATGTGGAGCGCTGGAGCGCCGACTGCACCGCCGCCAGAACACGTTCGATGATGCGATGCTCGGCCATCAAGATCTGCGTGGGACTCACAGGATCCTCCTCGTTCGCGGGATGCCTGGCGGAGGACTCTTCGAGATACGACGAACCGTCTCTGCTGTGCCGGTAGACAGCGAATCCGCCAAAGAAAACGGAAAGATCTTAGCACCCATTTCTGGCCTCGAGGCGGCCAATCGGTGTGCGGTTTCCCGGCCACACGGTCTGTCGCGTCTCTCCGCCGTCATTGCCCCTTGGTCCCATTGTCCGTGCATCTGACGTCAGCCTACGCTCCATGAGGTTGCGCCGCGCGTATCCTGCACCTGCGGGATACTTGGACGACGTGACGACAATCAAAGCGATCATGGAGGGGACCTGATGACGGACGGTGCATGCAAAGTGCTGGCCGGGTTCGTACGCTTGTCGAGCTTGGATGGACGCGAAGTGATCGAGGCAATGAACCGCTTCTTGGCAGCAACTCCGGATGAAAAGTCACGCTTGCGACAGGAATACGAGGCGGCGGTGATGGGCCCCGTGGGCTCCGACTGCCCATGCTGTCGTGGCTCGCAAGGGACGGCCTAGCCCCACGGTTGGAGCTCACTACGATGCCGCGCGAGGACCCCGACGAGAGATTCTCAGCAGCCGAAGAGCTTGCCCACAGCCTGACCCATGGTGCAGGGCTGCTGCTCGGCGTGACGGCGCTCGTCCTCATGGTGGTGTTTGCCGCGCAGAGGGGGTCTGCAATCCACGTGGTGGCCTGCAGCCTCTACGGAGGGACGCTCGTTCTCCTGTACGGCGCGTCGACACTCTACCACGCGCTGCCGTCCGGGCGCGCCAAACGACTCTTCGGAACGTTCGACCACGCGGCCATTTTTCTTTTGATTGCCGGCACGTACACGCCATTCACTCTTGTGACCCTGCGCGGGGGATGGGGATGGAGCCTCTTCGGCGCCATTTGGGGTCTTGCAATCGGGGGCGTCGCGCTCGAAGCGCTCACACGCGGACGCGTGCGCCGTTTGCAGCTGTTCCTCTATCTCGGAATGGGTTGGAGCATCCTGCTTGCCGCGAAGCCTTTGCTTCGGGAGCTCGCCCGCGGTGGGCTCATCCTTCTCATTGTCGGCGGATTTGCATATACGCTGGGTGTGATCTTCTTCGTATGGCGTCGTTTGCCCTTCCACCATGCAGTGTGGCATCTCTTCGTCCTCGGTGGAAGTACCTGTCACTTCTTCGCCGTGCTCCTATACGTCATCCCAGCGCGCATATGAAGGACTGTAAAGCGGCCGGTAAACGCAAACGTGCTCCCGCAACCACACCCACCAACGCCCGGAGCCGGCCAATCGTCTTCGACACTCGGCTAGCTCCGGCCCGAATTCCCTTCGCATTCGTGGGCGCGCTCGGCACCCTCTCGCCCCGCGCGAGCCTACCGACCGATGTTCGGGCCCTTCAGATAGCGATAGAAATCGCCGTCCGTCGACAGGACGAGCCACGTCTTGTCGTCGATCGACGTTTCGTAGCTCTTCAGCGTCTCCAGAAAGGCGTAGAACTCCGGCGCGCGCCCGTAGGCCTCGGCGTAGATGCGCGTCGCCTCGGCGTCGGCACGCCCGCGGATCTCTTGCGCCGTCTTGTAGGCTTCGGACGTGATGCGCTTGAGCTCACGTTCCTTGCCACCGCGAATCTCCGCGGCACGTCCCTGGCCTTCCGAACGCGACTTCTCGGCGATGCGTTTGCGCTCCGAGATCATGCGCTCGTAGACCTTCACCAGGACGTCCTGCACGTAGTTGATGCGTTTGATGCGCACGTCGACAAGCTCGATTCCGAAGTTGCGCGCCGTCACCGACGCTTGGCCCAAGATGTCGCGCGTGATGGCATGACGTCCGTGCGCAATCGTATCCACCCACGACTCGTCCTCGACCTCGGTGATCTCGGGATCGTCCTCGAGCGCCCGACTGCGGGAGCGCACGACCTCGATGAGGTCCCGGCTGGCGATTGCCTTGCGCGTCGCGCCGTCGAGAATGTCGTCGAGCCGGGTTTGCGCGCCGCGCTCGTCGCGCACGCTCTGGAAGAACAGCAGCGGGTCGGCGACACGCCAACGCGCGTAAGCGTCCACCCAGATGAACTTCTTGTCCTTGGTCGGCACCTGGTTGGCGTCGCCGTCCCATTCCAGCCAGCGGCGTTCGAAGCGGTTGACCTTCTGGATGAACGGCACCTTGAGGTGCAACCCGGGCGAAGCGAAGGGTTCGCCAATCGGCTTGCCGAACTGTGTCATGACGATCTGCTCGGTTTCCTGGATGGTGTAGAAGGCACCGCCCAGAACAAGGATGACCAGCAGTGCGGCGGCCGCAATGGCCAGGATGCGCGGTTTCATTTGTCGGCACCTCCAGCCGTCAGGTTCAAGAGCGGCAGAAGGTTCTTCTGCGACTCGTCGATGACCAACTTGCGGCCGACCCGCGGCAGCACCTCCGTGAGCGTCTCGAGGTACAGCCGTCGCCGCGTCACTTCGGGAGCCTTGGCGTACTCCGCATACAACGCCGCGAAACGCGACGCGTCACCGCTAGCGGCGTTGACGCGCTCGATCGCGTAACCCTCGGCGGCTTCGATCGTGCGCTTCGCTTCGCCTGCCGCCCGCGGAATCTCCTGGTTGTATTCCGACCAGGCCTCGTTGATGACGCGCTCCTTCTCCTGGATCGCCTGGTTGACCTCGTTGAACGA
>JBFJHN010000451.1:0-3756 GCA_041613275.1 Candidatus Krumholzibacteriia bacterium
CATCACCGAGGGATGCCAGAGATCCTCGCACACCAGCGCCCCCAGGCGTCCCAGCCGCGTGTCGAAGGCGCGAATGTGCTCGCCGGCCGCGTACAGGCGGCCTTCCTCGAACAAGCCGTACGTCGGCAGGTAGACCTTGCGGTGCACGTGGGTGAGCACGCCGTCCTCGCAGTAGGCGAAGCTGTTGAAGAAACGGTGATCGGCGGTTTCCTCGACGAAGCCGAAGCCCACCGCGAGACCACGGCTGGCCTCGACCAGGCGGCGCAGCTCGGCCGCGTTGCCGTCCAGAGCGACATCGGGAACCAGGTCACGCAGCTGGTAACCGGTGAGCGAAAGCTCGGGGAAGAGCACGACGTTGGCACGCTCGCGCCGTGCGCGTTCGATGAGATCGAGGTGCGTGTCGAGGTTGGCGCCCACGTCACCGAGACGCGGCGCGATCTGGCCGAGCGCGACGCGCACGGGGCGCAGCCCGCGCGTGCGCGCGGCGCGTGTTCGGGGCGCAGCCATCGTGGACACGCAAGTCCCTTCGGCTCGAAAGCTCTGCCGTCCGCGTTCGCGCGGACGGAACACCGTCCCTCCTGAGCTTACACCAGCCGCGTGGGGGCTGCGTGAGGGGCTCCAGAGAGCCTGCTTTCCGCGCCTTCGGCCGATGGGCTAGGATGGGGAGGTCCATACAGCAGGTTCCCAGCTCCGTGCGGAGGTGCCCATGGCCCAATTCGAAGATGCCCTCAAAGACGAACTCGACAGGTACGGGCAGGAGGCACACAAGCCCGAACTCTCCGTCGAAGCGCTACGTGTGCCGTTGAGCGCCCTCCAGGTGGCCGATGCCGAAGCGTTGCCGCTCGGCTCCACGGTCTCGGAGGCGGTGCGCATCATCCAGCAGCCCGGAACCAGCTGCGTGATGATCACCGACCCCAAGAGTCGTTTGGTCGGCCTGATCACCGAACGTGATCTGTGCACGCGCGTCATCGGCAAGGGCGTCGATCCCAACGCCGCTCGCGTCGAAGAGATCATGACGAAGAAACCCCTGACGCTGCGCACCGACCAACCGTTGACCCATGCGCTGGCCCAAATGGACGTGGGCGGCTACCGGCACGTTCCCCTCGTCGACCGCGACGGGCGTCCCGCCGGCGTCGTCACCGCGAGGCGCATCATCAACTACATCGCCGAGTTCTTCCCCGAAGAGGTGGCCGTGCTGCCGCCGCGCGAAACGGCCCCGGACGAACGCCACGGCGGCTGATCCGCCCGCCGGCGCCGACTTCGACAGCGCCCGTTTCGCCGGGTCGCGTGGCTACTTCGTGGCCTGAACCGCCTCGCTGGGCAGCGGATCGTCCAGCCGCGCGGGCATGTCGGCCAGCACATATGCCATCACGGCCATGGCGGCAACGTTCTTGCGAAGCTCCAGCGGTTCCACCTTGTCCAACGCATCCGCGTGCGTGTGGTGCCAGTGGAAGTACTTCTCCATCACGGTGCGATGGGCGATTCCGGGAACGCCGCGTCGCATGATGGGGCCGATGTCGGCGCCGCCACCGCGCTCGAACACGCGATCGGCACCGATGCCCGCCAGCAGCGGCGCGATGGCGCGCGCCCGCGCCAGGACGCGTTCTTGCCGTTTGGGATCGACGACCGTCGTGTCGCGCAGCAAGGCGCTGAAGCCGAAGCCCGCCGGACGCTCCACGCCGCCGTCGGATTCGATGGCGGCCACGTGGCGTTCGACGTCGCTCCCCAACGAGTCGCGATACGTGGTGCCGCCGCGCAATCCGTTCTCTTCGTTGGTCCACAGAACGACGCGCAGCGTGCGGCGTGGCCGCAATCCCAGCTGACGGATGAGCGCGACCGCTTCCATCGAGATGACGCAGCCTCCAGCGTCATCGTGTGCGCCCTGCCCCACGTCCCAGGAATCCAGGTGACCGCCGACGACGACCACTTCGTCCGGACGCTCGCGACCGCGCAGCTCGCCGATGACGTTGTGCGACAAGGCATCCGCCAACGTCTCGGCCTCCATCTTGAGATTCACGCGCACGGGGACGCCGCGGTCGTACAAGCGCTGGATCATCTCGGCGTCTTCGATGCTGATCGCGGCAGCGGGAATGCGCGGCGCGGTGTCGCGGTAGCGCAGCGCGCCCGTGTGCGGCGTTTGCAGGCTGACGGGACCCACCGAACGCACGAGCGCAGCGACCGCGCCACGCGCCGAGGCGCTGTCCGCGCCGCTACCGCGGAAGCGCACGGTCTCGCCGTACGTGGTGAACGGCACGTTGTAGAGCACGATGCGCCCGCGCAACGCCTCGTCGGGCAGGGCGTCGAGCTCGTCGTAGCTGCTGACCACGACCACGTCGGCCGTGATGCCCTCCGGCGGCGTGCCGACGCTGCGCCCCAAGCCCAACATGTGCAGCGGCTGCTCGCGCGGTGCCACCAGGGTGGCGCTCTCGTGGCCACGCACCCAGCGCGGCACCATGACCGGCTGCAGGCGCACCTGCAGGCCGTCGTCGCGCATCCGCTGCGCCGACCACTCCACGGCGCGCTCCAGCTCCGGCGAGCCGCTCAGACGAGCACCGATTCCGTCGCACAGCTCCGACATGCGGGTGTAGGCGCGATCGCTGGTGAGCGCGGCACCGATGAGGCGCTCGGCGGCTTCGCGATAGGTCTCGGACAGTGGCGGCGCGGTCTGAGCGCCAGCCGCCAGCACGCCTGAGCAGAGGAGCACGGCCGCACCGCATCCCACGATGAAATCTCTGAAACGTGAGTGGCACACCGGCGTACCTCCGGGTGTTGGGGTTCAGCCGCGTAGCTCGCGGAATACCGCGCACACGCGCGCGATGTCGTCGTCGTCGACGTCTCGATGGGTGACGGCGCGAATCGTGCGCGCCTCCCACGGATTCGCCAACACACCCTGCGCGCGCAGCTCGTTGGAGAAGCGCTCGGGTGTGTCCTCCGGATCGGTCGCTTCGATGATGAGAATGTTCGTTTCGACCGGGCGTGCCAGGCGCAGCCGGCCGCATTCCTCCACCGTTTCGGCCAGCGTCGCGGCGCGGCGATTATCGTCGCGTAGCGCTTCCAGATTGTGGTCGAGCGCGTGCGCGGCGGCTGCGGCCAGGATGCCCACCTGACGCATGCCGCCGCCGAACATCTTGCGCAGGCGGTGCGCGCGTCGCACGGTTTCGGCGTCGCCCGCCAACGCTGAACCCACGGGCGCGCCGAGACCCTTGGAGAAGCACACGCTCACCGTGTGTGCACACGAAGCGTAGTCAGCCAGTGCGGTTCCCGTTGCGATCGACGCGTTCCATAGACGCGCGCCATCGAGGTGCACCCTCAGATCCTGTGCCTGCGCCCATCGCCACACGTCGCGCATGCGCTCGAGGTCGAAGATCTCGCCACCACGATGATTATGGGTGTTCTCCATCACCACACAACGTGTGCGCGGCGCCATGTAGTGGGGGGCGCGACGCAACGGTGCAAGCTCGGCGGCTGTGAAACCAGCGTGTGGTGCGTCGAAGGTGCGAAACTGCACGCCCGAATGCGCCGCGCCCGCGCCGGATTCGTAGTTGAGGATGTGGGAGTGAACGTCGAGCAACACTTCGTCGCCGGGCGTGGTTTGCGCGCGCAGCGCGAGCTGGTTGGCCATGGTCCCGGTGGGCGTGAACAGCGCGGCTTGCTTGCCCAAGAGCTGCGCAATGCGTTCCTGCAGGGCGGTCACGGTGGGATCGTCTCCCAGAACGTCGTCGCCCACCTCGGCACGCACCATCGCCTGGCGCATGC
>JBFJHN010000452.1:0-3743 GCA_041613275.1 Candidatus Krumholzibacteriia bacterium
CGCACGCCAAGGTGTCGGCCTATTACAACCTGGACAACGGCTCCGGCAAGATTCGTGGTATCTACCTGCAGGAGAACGACATGGTACGGCCCATCTTCAACGCGTACCTGGCGCCGTTCTCCGATCTGGGTGCGAGCACGATCGCGATCCGCAATACCGGCGGCACCGACCACCTGCCGTTCGACTACCTGGGAATCCCCGGATTCCAGTTCATCCAGGATCCCGTGGAGTACTCCTCGCGCACGCATCACTCGAACATGGACGTCTACGACCGCGTGCGTGCAAGCGATCTCATGCAGGCTTCGGCGATCATCGCGTCGTTCGTCTACCACACGGCGAACCGCGACGAGCGTCTGCCGCGCAAGCCGTTGCCGCAGCCGTGGCCGGAAGAGGCGCGCACGGCGCCGGTGGCCGCCTCGCGCTAGCAGCGTGCCGCCAACGCCTGAAGCTCGAGCGCGAGTTCGCGCGCTGACCTCGGGGGCCCGCGTGCTCTCCCGTGCGGCGGCGCCCGAGCTCAGCCGAGCTTGGCGTTCGGCACGGACGGGTCGCTCGCCGGGAAGCGCAACGTCACCCGCGTGGCTTCGTCGCGACGTGCCACATCGAGCTGTCCGCCCATGTCCGTCAGCATCTGGTGCGCCGCGGCGATGAGCGCCGTCCGGCCGCGCAGCTCCGCGTCGCGCCAACTCAACGGTGCGTCCTCTTCGGAGCCGTCGTCCGAGATCTCGAACCCCACGCCGTCACCGCTGCGCACGTGCAGGCGCACGTGTCCGCTGGGACGGGCCGCCTCCAGCGCGTCGTAGATCAGCGTGCATGCGAGCGCTTGGACGTGCGACGCGTCGCAGTAGATCGACGGAAGGTCGCGCTCGACACCCACGTCGAAGTCCACTCCGCGTCGGCCGTACTCACGCAGCTGCGCGTTGATTGCGGAGGCGAGCGCTTTCGGGTCGTTCGGTTCCGGTCGCGCCGACTGGCCCAGCAGGAGCGGACGTACGAGCTGCAAGCCCGCTTGGATGCGCGCTGCGAGGTCGCCGATCGCGATGCTGGCGTCGGCCAGCTCACGCGGACTCATGTCTTCGTCGATGAGCTGCTCCCGGAGCCGCACGGCGGCAGACCAGTGGGCAACTTCGTCGCACAAAGCGATGACGAGGGCCTGTCGTTGCGCCTGCGGGCTGGGCCGAGCTTCACGGTCTTCTCGGCGCGCGGAGGGACGAGACCCGGGGGAGGGGTCCATGATCTCCACCTCGAGGTGAAACGCTTTCTGGGGCAACAGACGGAAGGACCATCGTTTCGTGTCGCCCGCAACTCAAGCGCTTCGGCGCGCGCCCGTCAACGGGATTCTCGTCTTCTCGACCTACCGGCCCCTGAAGCAGCCCTCTCGGGGGCAATTTGCCCCAATAAGCCATCCGGAGGTGGTGCACTCGTCCGAGGCAGGAATGGACCGGGTCGACCTGCTTCGTGCGCTGGGTGCGTCGGTCGTGCGCTGCCGATTAGTACTCGCGCAGCACGACGCGGCCGTTCGTCGTTCGCGCGCGGATGGTCGGGCCACCCTCTCCCAGCTGGGTGTCGAGCGCTCGATCGATGCGCCCGCGCACCGTGACGGGAAAATCCGTGCGCAGGGTACCGTTCACCGTCGACGTTCGCAGGCGCCCGTTGTAGTTCTCGGGGATGTCGACCGACACGCCGCCGTTGGTCGTCAGCAGATCCAACCCTGCGCCTTGCCAACGTGTGCCGGTGAGCTCGATGTCGAGACCGCCGTTCGTCGTGCGCCCGCGCACGTCGCCCGAGACGTTGGAGACCGAAATCCCGCCGTTCCGCGTGCGCATGTCCAGCGTGCCATCGAGGTTCTCGATCGAGATGCCGCCGTTCTGCGATTCCAATTCGAGTTCGACGCCGTTCGGAACGAACAGCCAGAAGTCGGCACTCCAGGAATCGCGTCTGCCGCGCCGCGGTCCGCGCGCTTCGATCGTGCGTCCGGTCTCGATCTCGACCTGCGAGATCAGATCCCGCGCGTCCTCCTCGGTGTGTGCCCAGGCGGAGACGCGCACGACGATGCGGATGTCGCCGCCCTCCCAGCCTTCGACGCGAATGCCGCCGTTCGGCGCCGCGTCGACGTGCAAGACACCGCCCGGCGCCTCCAAGCGCATCTCGCGCACCTCGCAGTGCATCTCGGCATCCCACCCGTGGCGCCCCCAGCGGCGATCACACCAGTCGTCCCAGGGCTCCGCCGCGGCTCCGCCCACGACGCCAATTGCCAGCAGAAGGGTCAGGGACATGATCTTCCGGCGCATTGCGCACTCCTCTCCCGGCGAGAACGAAGGGTTCTGCTTGTATGACACCGTGAGAGGCGTCACGGTTGCGCCGCCGGCGACGCGCACGGCTTGATGCGCGGCGGCGGGGAAGACGTTAGGCTTGCCTCGCGGAGGCTCATGGCAGGTTCACGACCTCGCAAGGACGACCGGCTGTTCGTGCGCGACGGACGGCGCAACTACAGGCGGCGCTACTCGTTGACCGAGGTGCGCCTGGGCCTGGGGATCCTGCTCGTGCTGGCCGGTATCGGCGCCTGGGTCGGCTGGCGGGGCGCACATCCCGACCCGGCCTTGTTCGAGATTCCCATCGAGCTCCTCGACGGCGGCGCCGAGGCTCCGGATCGCGGACCGCTGCCGCTCGAGCTGGCGCCCGCCGGCTGGCGCGAGGATCGGCTGTCCACCTTCGGCTTCGACAACCTCTACGAGAAGATCAACGGCCGCGAGGACTACTACAAGTCCTTCGGCTTCGAGCGCCTGTGGTTCCTGTCCATCGTCGAAGAGGGCAGTGAGGGCGACGGCGCAGCGCCGCCGCGCGTCGTCGATGTCGAGATGTTCGACCTCGGCACCTCGCCGAACGCGCTGGGCGCGTATGCGGGCGAACGCCCCCCAGAGATCGTGCCGCGCGTCGACGACAACGGCATGGCGCACCTGTCGGAGAACGCTCTGTTCATGACCCGAGGGCGCTACTACGTGCGTGCGATCGGCTCGGACACGGGCGGCGAGGTGCAAGCGCTCCTGCAGCACCTCGAGCAGCGTTTGCGCGCCCATCTCTCCGGCGACGCGTTGCCGTGGGGATACGCGCTGTTCGTCGGCGAGCTTCAGCTCGACCCGGGACGCGTCTCCTTCATGCCCGAGAACGCCTTCTCGTTCGGATTCGCGCGTAACGTCTATGCGGCGCGCGTGGACGACGCCGATACCGAGGTCTTCGTCGTGGCGTCGGCGACGGACGCCGAAGCGCGCAGCCTGGCCGAGAGGTTCGACTCCGGCTTCATGGATTACGGCAGCCGCAGCCCGGGCAGCGCCGAGGGCGCCCGACCGATGTGGGTTCGGGACCGGTACCGGCAGCGCATCTCCGGCGCCGTGCAGCGCGGAAGCTGGGTCCTCGGCGTCCGCGGCGCCCCGGACGTCCAAGCCGCCGAGGCGGCGTTCGACCGGCTGGCGCAAGGGGTCGCAGGCCTGCCGGAAGCCGTCGTCCGCCAGGCGGCCGCTGCGGCCGCTCCGGCCGAAGAGCCCGCAGAGTACAAAGAAGAGACACCCCAGACACTTGAATCGGACCCTTATAGTCCCGAGAATTGACGCTGGCGTCGTCGATTCCGGGCCCCGAGCGCGAGTTTCCGCGAGAGGACCACCGCCGCAATGCCGCCTCGTCCGCCTCAGGTGCCTTCCCCGGATCCGTCTGGAACGGGCCGCGCGGCGGAGCGCGAGCAGCAGCGGCTC
>JBFJHN010000453.1:0-3738 GCA_041613275.1 Candidatus Krumholzibacteriia bacterium
CAGTCGGGCGGCACGCTCACCGTGCGGTCGCCGCTCTCGGGTCAGGTGGTCGAAGCGAACGAAGATCTCCTGGGACGTGGCGAAGTCGATTTGCGTGACCCCCTGAGATCCGAATGGCTGCTTCTCCTACGACCCTGGAGGCTGCGATCCGAAGCCAGGCGCCTGGTTCGTGCACCGCAGTTCGAAGCGGTCGTCGAGTCGCACGCCAGCGCCTGGCGCCGTCTCCTGCACGATGCGCTGGGAGCCGAGAGCCCCTTGGGGCCCACGCTCGCCGACGGGGGATCCGCCGTGGCCGGGGTCGAGGATCTGATCGGCGCCGAGCGCCACCACCGCGCCGCCGAGGCTCTCCTGCGGGGCTTCGCGCCGAGGGGGTGAGAACCCAAGTCCCGAAGCGCGCAAGTTCACGACGAACGCTTCGCTTACGGTCCATGGGCGGCAAACCACTTCTTTCGCATGCCTCCGCGCCGATGGCTCCGCGCACCTCGCTGTGCTACGCTTTCGCCACGCGATCCACACAGGGCAGCCCGTACGACTCACGAGCCGCTTCGGGCTGCCTTGTCTTCGCCGGTGGAAAGCCGCAGAGAGCCGTGTGAGTGTCCATGGTCCGCGCCCCGGCGCATCCGGGCCTGCTCGCCAAGCTGACCGGCCGCACGTTCGTGCACCCGCTGTTCGACTACATGTTGATCGGTGGAGGTCTCAGTCTGCTCACCACCGCGGCTGTGTTGATGACGCCGCGCACAGGCACCCTGCTCACCGCGTCGACGCTCCCGTACTTCATCCTGCTCAGCAACAGCGCGCATTTCGCCGCGTCCACGGTGCGCCTGTACACCAAGCCCGGCGCGTACAGCACGATGCCGTTCGCGACGATGGCCCTGCCGTTGGTCACGCTCGCGGTCTTGACGCTGTGCATGTTCGAGGCCGGCAGGCTCGGGCCGCATCTGCAGTCGCTGTTCCTCACCTGGTCGCCGTACCACTACGCCGCGCAGGCCTACGGTCTGGCCGTCATGTACTGCTACCGCTCCGGGTGTCTGCTGAGCGCTCGGGACAAGTCGCAGCTTTGGTGGATCAGCATGCTGCCGTTCTTCTACGCCTTCCTCAAAGGGAACGCCGTCGGCTTCGACTGGTTGATGCCACGCGAGATCCTCACGCTGTCGCTGGTGCAGGACGTGCGCTCTGTGCTGGGTGTCGTCCTCATGGTGCTGGCGTTCGGCACCCCGGTCGTGTACTTCGCCAAGAGCTGGCGCAGTCGGGGCAGCCCCTTGCCCCTCATCAGCATGCTGCTCGTGTTCAGCAACGGCATCTGGTGGTTCCTGCTCATCTACCTCGACGCTTTCATCTGGGCCACCATCTTCCACGGGATCCAGTATCTGGCGATCGTCATCATCTTCCACCTGCGCGACCAGATGGGGCGCTCGGAGAACCGTCACGGCCGCGCGTACCACGTCGCCTGGTTCTACCTGGCTTCATTGGCGTTGGGGTACGGGCTGTTCAACGTCCTGCCCCTGGCCTTCATTCTGGTCGGGTTCGGCAAGCTGGAAAGCGTGTTGTTGGTCGTTGCCACGATCAACATCCATCACTTCATCGTCGACGGCTACATCTGGAGACTGAAGAAGAGCGACGGCAATCGCCGCATCGTCGACGCAGCAGCCGTTCCCGCAGCAGCTTGATCCTTCGAGGGAAGCGAGCGCCATGCAACGCGTACGATGGTTCAGCGCCCGGGGCGCGCTGGTCGCCATGTTCGCCTTCGGCGTGGCCGTGTTCTGCGCGGGGCTCGCCGCCGGGTTCTACTACTCGGTGTCCACCAACAGGTCGATTCCCACGCTCGCTCCGCCCGGTGACATCCAGGAAGATCTGCGCGCGTACCTCGTTGCCGGACGCCACGAACAGGCGATCACCCAGCTGCGTATTCTGCTTCGGCTCCCGGATCAAAACCTGGAGCGCTACAAAGTGCATGCTGTGCTGGGTGATCTGCTGCTGGCGGAGGACGACTTCGACGAAGCCATTCGTCACTATCGCCGCTCGATCGAGCTGTACCCGAAGTCACCCTCGATCCACAACAACCTGGGCGTCGCGTACTTGCAGACGAACCAGCCCGACAAGGCGCGCGAAGCCTTCGAGGGCGAGCTGCGCATCAATCCCGAGCACGACTACGCCTGCAATAATCTCGGTCTCATTCACGAGAAGCGCGGCGAGCTGGCCGAGGCGGCGGCGTACTTCGAGCGCGCCACGCGCAACAACCCCCAGATGGTGGAAGCCCATTTCAATCTGGGCAACGTCTTGCTGCAACAGCAACAGCTCGAGCGCGCCATCGAGCATTTCGAGCACGCGTTGCGCATTCAATCCAGCTTCGCGCCGGCGCACAACAATCTCGGGATCGCGTTGGAGCGGCAGGGCCGTGTCAAGGACGCCGCAAGTCATTTCCGGCGTGCCCTGCAGCTCCAGCCGGGTCTCACCGACGCGCGCAACAACCTCAACCGAGTGACGCAAGGACAGCGTCAACCCTGAACGGGCTCCCCCGCCACCTGGGACTCGCGTAGAATCGTTCCACGATCTCCGACAGACGCGGAGCTGCCGCCGGCGCCTCCGGGAATCTTTCGATGGAGCGCCGTCTTGTTCCAATCCGTGTCCAGCTTCATCTCGACGCTCGTGGTGCTTGGCATCGTCGGATACGTCGTGCGCTCCGCGTTCCGGCGACTCGGGGTCCCGCCGCCGGTCTCGCTGATTGCGTTGGGCGTGCTCGTGGGGCCGGCCGCTGCCGACTGGATGCCGCCGGCCTGGCTCGAGCAGCGCACGTTGATTTCGACCGGCGCGTTCGTCGTCTTGCTGGTGCGTGCCGCCGTGGCGTTGCCGTACTCAGGGATGCGCGCGGTCGTGGGGGCGGGCGTGGTGTTCGGGAGCATCCCCGTGCTCTTCGAGCTCCTGGCCGTGGCGGGCCTGGGGCGCGCCGCCGGCATCTTCGATCGCGGCGCGCTCGCGGTTCTCGCCGGGTTCGTCGTCGCCGCCGTATCGCCTGCGGTCATTCTCCCGATCATGCTCGAACAAAAGGACCGCGGGCGCGGTGTGGCGCGGAACGTCCCCGATCGCATCATCGGACACACCGTCGTCAACGCGTTCATCGCCCAGACCGGCATCCTGATCCTCCTTGGAGCGCTGGCGCCGAACGCGAGCGACGGGACACTGACGCGTTCGCTCGCGTGGCTACCGGTTCAGCTTGTCGGGGGAATCGCCGTAGGCGTTCTGGCCGGCACGGTGCTTCGAGTCGAGCGCTGGATTCCCGAAGCCCGGACGAACGAAGCTCCCGAGAACACTTGGCGTCTGTGGGCGGTGGCGCTCGCCATTCTCGCTGCGGGCGCGGCCGTGTATTTCAGTTGCCAACGCTTCTCGATGGAGAGCGTGTTCGCCACGCTTGCCGTGGGCTTCATCCTGCGCACGCGGGTTCGCCGTTTCGAACAGGCGCTTCGACAGCGTCTGCGCACCGTGTGGTCGCTTGCCGAGATCGCGCTGTTCGTAAACCTGGGATCGCAGATCCAGGTCGACCGGCTGGAAGCGTCTTGGGAGATCGCGTGGCTCGTCGCCATCGTTGCCGCCGCGCTCGCGGTACGTCTGGTTGTTGCCGCGTTCTTGACCCGGCTGACGTCGCTCACGCGCTTCGAACGTGGCTATGTCGTCGCCTCACACGTTCCGAAGGCCACAATCCAGGCCGTGTTCGGAGCGTTGCCCTGGGCAACGTTCTCCGCG
>JBFJHN010000454.1:0-3732 GCA_041613275.1 Candidatus Krumholzibacteriia bacterium
AGATCATCGTCGCGACCGACGACGCGCGCATTGCGGAGGTCGTCCGACGCGCCGGCGGGCGTGCGGAGATGACACGCAGCGATCATGCGACGGGCACCGAGCGCGTCGCCGAGGTCGCGCACGACCTGCCGGCGGAGACGCTGATCTGCAACGTGCAGGGAGACGAGCCCATTCTGCCGGCCGGATTGCTGCGCGATCTCGTCGCATTCGTCGAGAACGATGCGCGCATCGAGATGGCGACCGCGGCACACCCCGCGGACGATGCCGAAGGTTTGCGCAGCCCGCACGTGGTCAAGGTGCTCGTCGATTGCAACGGTCGCAGCCTGTACTTCTCGCGTGCCGCGGTGCCGTTCGCGAGCGGGCGCGAAGCCACGTATCTGCGCCATGTCGGCATCTACGCGTTTCGTCAGCAGGCGCTGCAGCGTTTCGTCGCGCTGCCGCGCGGGGAGCTCGAGCGTCGCGAGGGCCTCGAGCAGCTGCGCGCGCTCGAGAACGGCATGCCGATCGACGTCCTGGTGACCTCGTACGTCACACACGGTGTGGATACGCCGGAGGATTTGAAAGCGGTTGCTTCGCGGTTGGGGCGCTTCCTAGAATCGTCGCCAACTACGACTCGAGGTCCCCTCAGCGACTCAGGGTGCGAGACATGACCAAGTACATCTTCGTGACCGGCGGCGTCGTTTCGTCGCTCGGCAAGGGCATCGCCACAGCCTCGTTGGGTCTCTTGCTGAAACGTCGCGGCTTGAGCGTCACGTTGCAAAAGTTCGATCCGTACCTGAACGTCGACCCCGGGACGATGAGTCCGTTCCAACATGGCGAGGTGTTCGTCACCGACGACGGCACCGAGACCGATCTCGACCTGGGGCACTACGAGCGCTTCACCGACGTCAGCCTCGGACGCCAGCACAACACCACCGCGGGCCAGGTGTACGAGTCGCTCATCCGCAAGGAGCGTCGCGGCGACTTCCTGGGGCACACCGTGCAGGTGGTGCCGCACGTCACCGATGCCATCAAGGAGCGCATCGAAGCGGCCGCCGACGGCAACGACATCGTGGTGACCGAGATCGGCGGCACGGTCGGCGACATCGAGAGCCTGCCGTTCCTCGAAGCCGTGCGTCAGTTCCGCCTGGATGTGGGCCCCCAGCACTGCATCGACGTGCATCTCACGCTCGTGCCCTACATCCGCGCGGCCAAGGAAGTGAAGACCAAGCCCACGCAGCACAGCGTGGCCACGATGCGCTCCATCGGCCTGCAGCCGGACGTGCTGCTGTGCCGCACCGAGATGCCGCTGGCCGAGAGCGTGCTGCGCAAGATCGGCCAGTACTGCAACGTGCCGACGCGCGCGGTGATCGCGCTGCCCGACGTGCGCTCCATCTACGACGTGCCGTTGCTGCTCTCCGAGCAGAAGCTCGACCAGATCGTTCTGGAACGCCTGGGGCTGGAGGCCAGCCCGCTGCAGCTCGATTCGTGGCATCGCATGGTCGAGCGCCTGCACGCGGCGCGCGAAGAGGTCGAAATCGCCGTGTGCGGCAAGTACGTCGACTTGGAGGATGCCTACAAGAGCATCATCGAGGCGCTCACGCACGCGGGCGTCGACAACGACGTTGTCGTGCGCATCCGCTGGGTCAACTCGGAAGAAGTCGAGGGCCGCGGCGCGGCGGCGCTGCTCCGTGGCGTCGACGGCGTGCTCGTGCCGGGCGGGTTCGGCGAGCGCGGCATCGAGGGCAAGATCGCCGCCATCCGCTGGGCGCGTGAGAACCGCGTGCCGTTGTTCGGCATCTGTTTGGGCCTGCAGTGCGCGGTCATCGAGTTCGCGCGCAACGTCCTGCAGCTTCCGAAGGCCAACAGCTCGGAGTTCGAGCCCTCGACGCCCGACGCGGTGATCGACCTCATGCCCGACCAGGAGGGCGTGGCCAAGGGCGGCACCATGCGCCTGGGTGCCTATCCGTGCGTGCTCGAGGACGGCAGCCTCGCCGCGCGCAGCTACGGCGAGTCGCAGGTGCACGAGCGCCACCGCCATCGCTGGGAAGTCAATCCCGCCTACACCGACAAGCTCGAGTCCGGGGGGATGAAGCTCTCCGGGATTTCACCGGACGGTCGGCTGGTCGAGATCGTCGAGATCCCCGAACATCCGTTCTTCCTCGCGGTGCAGTTCCATCCCGAGCTCAAAAGCCGACCGGAGCGGCCTCATCCTTTGTTCAGCCGCTTCGTTGCGGCGGCGTGCGTGCGGCGCTCGGGCGCCGCCGGGTCGGAAGCGCGCGCGGCCAAGGCCGTCGGCAACTGACGGGGGCGCCATGTCACGATCGTTCGTCATCGGCGCGGAGCTTGCGGCTCCGGTCCCCGTGGGCGGGGACGCGCCGCTCGCGGTGCTCGCGGGGCCCTGCGTCATCGAGAGCGCCGATCAGACGATGCGCACCGCCGAGGCGTTGGCGCGCATCTGCCGGCAGCTCGAGCTCGGCTTCGTCTTCAAGTCCAGCTACCTGAAGGACAACCGCAGCTCGGTGGAGTCCTTCGTCGGGCCGGGGCTCGACGAGGGTCTACGCGTCCTGGAACGCGTGCGGCGCGAGATCGGGGTGCCGGTGCTGTCGGACATCCACGAGCGCGCGGAGATCACCGCTGCGGCGTCGGTGTTGGACGTTCTCCAGATTCCCGCCTTTCTGTGCCGGCAAACGCGACTGCTGCGCGAGGCCGCAGCCACGGGTCGCTGCGTCAACGTGAAGAAGGGACAGTTCCTCTCGCCCCACGACGTGCGCCACCTCGTCTCCAAGTACGAGTCGGGCGTCGCCGGGGACACGGCGGCGAGCGCACCCAACACGGGCGGTCTGCTCCTGACCGAGCGCGGAGTGTCCTTCGGTTACGGCAACCTCGTGGTCGACCTGCGCGCGCTCGAGATCATGCGCGGGCACGGCTATCCGGTGGTCTTCGACGTGACGCACAGCCTGCAGATGCCCGGCGCCGCCGGCAACGAAACCGGCGGCGACAGGCGCTTCGCTCCGATGATGGCGCGCGCCGCATGTGCGGCCGGCGTCGAGGCGCTCTTCCTCGAAGCGCACCCGGATCCGTCCCAGGCGCGCAGCGACCGTCACACCCAGCTTCCCTTGCACGACGTGCAGGCGCTCCTGGACACGGCGCGTGCCTTTCACCTCCTGCATCGCGAGCGGGTCGAGCCGCAAACCACACCGACCCCTGGAGGCAGCGGGTGAGTCGTGACGCTCCGACGCCAGGCCCGACGCCATCGCGCAAACGCGGCGCCGCACGCGCAACCCCGGTGAAGCGCCCTGGCGCGGCGCGCACGCCGGCGGCCGACACCCTGGCCGAGGCGCGCATCGTTCTCGACAAGGAGATTGCCGGGCTGGAAGCGGTGCGCGAGCGGCTCGGCGCGAGCTTCGTCGACGCCGTCGAGCTGCTCGAACGCTGCACGGGCCGCGTCATCGTGGCGGGCGTCGGCAAGTCGGGGATCGTGGCCAAGAAGATCGCCGCAACGCTGACGAGCACGGGCACGCGCAGCACCTATCTGCACCCGGTCGAGGCCGCGCACGGGGACATGGGCATTCTGGCGCCGGAAGACGTTCTGCTGGTGGTCTCCTACAGCGGCGCCAACGACGAGTTCGAAGAGCTCCTGCTCGCCGCACAACGTCTGCATCTTCCGGTCGTCGTGTTGACCGGGAACGGCGCCTCGTGGATCGCGCGCTCGAGTCGTGTGGTCATCGATTGTCGCGTGCCCGAGGAGGC
>JBFJHN010000455.1:0-3730 GCA_041613275.1 Candidatus Krumholzibacteriia bacterium
CGGCGTCGTAGGAGGATCCATGCCCAAGAAGAAGAAGGAAAAGAAGCCAGGTCGTCGCAAACCTTGCAAGTTCTGCATGGATCACGTCGAGGCGATCGACTACAAGGACCACATGCGCCTGCGCCGTTTCATGACCGACCGCGGCAAGATCGCCGCGCGTCGCATCACCGGAACCTGCGCCAAGCACCAGCGGCAGCTTTCCACTGCCATCAAACGTGCGCGTCATCTGGCAATGCTGCCGTTCGTCCGAGAGCACTATCGTTGAGCGCGCGGGCGCCGCACGCCCGGCGCCCCGTCGCGTAGGAGGAACCGATGGAAGTGATCCTTCTCGAGCACGTGGAGAGCCTCGGCCGCCGCGGACAGGTGGTCAAGGTGCGACCGGGCTACGCGCGCAACTATCTCCTGCCGCGTCGCAAGGCCGTGCTGGCCACGACCGGCGCCAAGCGCCTGGTGGAGCAGGAGTCGCGCAAGTTCGAGGAAGCCGACAAGCGCGCACGTGCCGACGCCGGAGGCCTGGCCGAGCGCCTGGCCGAGATGCAGCTGACGATCGCGGTCAAGGCCGACGAGGACGGCAAGCTGTACGGCTCGGTGGGGCCCGTCGAGGTGCACGCCGCCCTCGAGGAGCAGGGCTTCGTGGTGCCGCGCAAGAACGTCGTGCTCGACCAGCACATCAAGATGTTGGGTGACTACGAGGTGCCGGTGAAGTTGCATCTCGACGTTCGAGGCACGGTCAAGGTGAGCGTCGTTCAGGAGTAGAATGCACGCGGTGATCATGGCGGGCGGCGTCGGGACGCGCTTCTGGCCGCGCAGCCGGAAACGCCGACCCAAACAGCTCCTGCCGATCGCGGGCCCGGCCAGCATGCTCCGGCTCACCGTGGATCGCCTCAAGCCGCTCCTCGAGCCCGAGGCCATCGTCGTGGTGACGAACGCCGCGCAGGTCCAGGCCATCCGCGACGAGCTCCCCGAGCTTCCCCCCGACAACGTTCTGGTCGAGCCGTGCGGGCGCAACACCGCTCCGTGCATCGGTCTGGCGGCTGCGGTGCTGCAGGCGCGCGGCGCCGGCGACGAGACCATGCTGGTTCTGCCGGCCGATCACGTGGTGCGGCACGAGGAGGCTTTTCGCGACGTTGCGCGCGCCTGCGACGCTCTGCTCGCCCAACGCGACGTGCTCGTGACCCTGGGCATCCGGCCCACACGACCGGAGACCGGCTACGGTTACATTCGCGCGGCGGGCTCGCCGCTTACGGTCGCGGGCCAGCGCTTCGAGTCGGTGGAGCGCTTCGTCGAGAAGCCGGCGCTCGATGTCGCCCGGACGCTGATCGCCGACGGGCGGCACCTGTGGAACAGCGGCATGTTCGCCTGGCGCGTGGGGCGGATTCGCGCCGCCCTCGAGCAGCACCTGCCCGAGCTCGGGCCGGGGCTCGCATCGCTGGAGAGCGCGTATGGAACCTCCGAATGGGAGGCGCGGTTGAACGAGGCGTACGACGCCTTTCCCAGCATCTCCATCGACTACGGGGTCCTCGAGAAGGCTCCGGAGGTGTGGGTGGCTCCGGTCGATCTCGGCTGGAGCGACGTCGGCAGCTGGGCCAGCCTGGCCGAGCTGCGCGCTGCCGACGCCGACGGCAACGTGCTCAGCGACGGCTGCGTGGCGCTCGACGCCGAGCGCAACATCGTCGATGCGGGTGGGCGCACCGTCGTGCTTTTGGGAGTTTCCGATTTGATCGTGGTCGACGCGGAAGACGCCATCCTGGTCTGTCAGCGCGATCATGCCCAGCAGGTCGGGAAGGTTCCGGCGGAGCTCGCGGCCCGCGACAAGGAATCGCTCACCTGACACGAGACGACGGCGTTCGTGCGCGAGCGCCGGCACGAAGGAGTGGATGCATGAAGGCTCGAGCGACGGTCGTGTGGGGCATGGCTCTCGCGCTGGCGTTTGGAATCCAGGCGTGCGGCGGTGGGGGTGGCGACGGCGAGGGCGCTTCGTCGTCCGAGGTGGCGCGCGTCGGCGACCAGACCATCACGGAGCAGGACGTTCAGAATGCCCTCGAGTCCCTGCCGAAGCATCAGCAGGCGCGCTACGAGGGCGTCCTGGGACGCAAGCGCCTGCTGGACGAGCTCGTCAACCGCAAGCTCATCGTCATGGCCGCCGAGCAGCGCGATCTGGATGCCGATCCGGACATCGCGCGTCGCGTCCAGCAGTTCCGCGACAATCTGCTGACGCAGGCCTACCAGAACTACATGCTCGAAGGCATCCCGGAGCCGACCGAGGAGGAGCTGCGCGCCTACTACGACGCCCACCACGAAGAGTTCAAGGTCCTCGCGCGCGTGAACGCCTCGTGGATCAAGGTCGCCACGCGCGACGAGGCGCAGGCGGTGCGCAAGCGCATCGTCGACGGCGGCGAGCACTTCGGCACCGTGGCGCGCGAGGTCAGCATCGACGACTGTTCGAAGAAGGACGGGGGGCTCCTGGGCTACTTCAACCCGACCGGCTACGTGCGCTGCATCGGCAAGCGGCCAGAATTCTCCCAGATGGCTTTCGCCCTCGAAGCGGAAGACGTCAGCCAGCCCTTCGAGTGGGACGACGGCTGGGCGCTGATCAAGCTGCACGAGAAGTCCACCGAGCGCCCGGCACCGTTCGCCACCGCGCGCGAGCGGATCTACGCCCGGCTCAAGCCCCGGCTCACCGACTCGCTGATGACCGCCGAGCTCGAGCGCCTGCGGGCGCAGTTCGGCGTCGACACGAAGATCGACGTGGCCGACGCCCTCGGCGACAAGTCCGCGGACGAGCTCATGCGCCTGGCCACCGAGGCGGGGAACTCGCTCGACAAGATCGAGTATTATCGTGCGCTGATCGAAAAGTATCCACACCATGAGCGCGCCGACGAGGCGCAGTTCATGATCGGTTTCGAGCTTTCCGAGCAGCTGAAAGACTATGATGCGGCGCGTGTCGAGTATCAGAAGGTGATCGACAACTACCCGGACAGCTCGGTGCGTGAGTCCGCGGAGTGGATGATCCAGAACATGGGGCGTGGCACACCGCCACCCTTCGAAGACGCGCAGTCGACGGGGGAGGGAACGCGGTAGGAAAGCGACCGCTCGGGATCTGACCACCGACCGTGCGACGTAACGCAGTCGAGGGTCCGTGGCACGAAGTCGGACAAAAACGAAAAAAGCCGCATCGCGAAAACCCGATGTGCGAGCCTGAAAGTCACGCCCGGCGCGGGTTTCCGCGTCGGACGTTTTCGCGTTCGTGTGGAATCGCGGTGATTTCGTGTTGACGGAGTCGGACGCTTGACCGAGTGTATCGCGCCTGCTCGCAGCGGGAGGCTGCAAAGCCGAGCTGCAAGCGGGACAAGTCGGACGGAGCCGCACTCCGCAACGCGGAGTTCGAACTGTGAGGGGACGATGAAGGGAGGTGCGGGGGCAGAGAACTCCAGCAACGCATCGAAACCTGAACACGGATTTCGAGAATCGATGGCTCTCGATCGAGGACAACGAGGGTTGTCGGACTTGCCAGGGGGCTGCGACGGGGCCATGAGGCACGGCGCAGATTGCATCGAACGGACCTCCTGGCGGTGAAGCGCCGGCGAAAGGGATTCGGGGTTCCTCCGCAACCTCGGGTCCGGATCGACACGGTCGCTTCACGTGGAACGTTTCACGACAAAGGGAGAGAAGTGAACATGAGTCGTGTGACCAAGTTCTTTATGGTGTCCCTCGCCGTGATGCTGATGGC
>JBFJHN010000456.1:0-3728 GCA_041613275.1 Candidatus Krumholzibacteriia bacterium
AGAACGCGGTCGTTGCCTAGGTGGCGTCGATCGCTGCTTCCAGGCCTTCCCACTTCTTGCGCACGCGCTTCGCCAGTTCTAAAAACCGCGGGTCGGAGCGTACGTTTGCGAGCAACGGGTCCAACTCGTTCAGGTACGGGTAGTTCGTGAAGCACCGTTCCGTGGCCTGTTGCAGCCACCGGAGCGCTTCGTCGTTGCGGCCGAGAAGGGCCTGGGCCTGGGCCATGACGTAGGCATAGTGACCGTCGCCCCACATGACCTCGACGAGAGTATCGTCCACGAGTGTGTCGGCGGCGTCCGCCTGGCCGAGCGCGGCATGCTTGAGCACGTGGGCCAGCGTGGCGAGCGGTTGCGCCGTCGGATCGGGAGAGAGCTTTTCGGCTGCTGCCGCCATTTCGTCGTGCTGCCCCGAGGCCGCGAGGCTGGACACGAGGAGCATCGACCAACCGGGATTCTCCGGCGCGAGCGGAACCGCGTCGTTGAAGATCCCCGTCGCCCGGTCCGGCCGTCCCAAGAAGTACTCCACCAGGCCCAGACCGCAATGCAGGAGATCGAAATAGGGATCGGTCGAGCGCACGCGTTCGAGGAGCGGTACCGCGCGTTCGGGATACCCGCCAAAGATCCATGCGATCGCCAGCCAGGTGGAGTAGTCCGGATCGTTGGGATCGGCCTCGACCGCTCGACGGAGATGGCGCACCCAGCCGACGGCATCGCCTCGATGCGGTGCCACGTATCCGAGCAGCGCCGGACCGTGCGGCCCGTTCGGGTCGAGCTCGTACAGGCGTCGCGCATACGTTTCTGCTGCATCCAAATATTTCGGGTCGGCACTGATCCCGGCGTTCACGTACTGCCAGTTCGCAGCACCGAGCCCCCGGAGAAGGAACACGTCGTCGCCGACGATGTCGTGGGCGTGTTCGAGCTCGGCCAGAGCGCGATCGAGGGCGTCCTTGCGATAGCTCCAGATGTCGCGCCGAGCGCGCAGCCACACATCGTAGGCGTAGCCGCTACGTCCGGGCGCGGCGGCGAGCTTCTGCTCCTCGTCTTGCGTCAGCTGGACGCGCAGCGAATCGACGATGGCGCGCGACACCGTTTCCTGGATGGCGAAGACGTCGTCGAGCGTGCCGCTGTACTTGTCCGACCACAGGGTTTCGTCGGAGCCGACGTCGATCAGCTGAGCCGTGATCCGAAGACTCTGTCCGGCTCGTCGAACGCCACCTTCGAGCGCGTACTGCACGTCCAGGTCGTCGGCGATGCCGCGCAGATCCTTCTCGGTTCCCTTGAGGCGCATGGCCGACGTGCGCGAGATGACGCGTAACGCGCCGACCTTGGAAAGGTCGGTGATGACCTCTTCGGTGAGCCCGTCGCTGAAGTACTCGTTTTCGGGATCGGGGCTCAAGTTGGCGAAGGGCAGAACGACGATGGACTTCTTGCTGGACGTGCCCCGTACGGCTGGGCTCGCCGCGCCGGACTGCGCAGTCACTCGGAGTTCGGCCAGATCGCCGTGCAAGTCGGCGGCGGTCGGGTAGCGACGTTTCGCGTCCTTTTCGAGACACTTGTTGACGATCCGCCCGAGCTCGCCCGGGAGGTCGGGTCGGGCCTGCGCAATGGAGGTCGGCGTTTCGGTCAAGATCGCCGCGATCGTTGCCATGGAGCTCGATCCCCGAAACGGACGCTGGCCCGCGGCGAGCTCGTAGAGAATGACGCCGAGCGAGAAGACATCCGAGCGCGCATCCGTATCTCTTCCCTCGGCTTGCTCGGGTGACATGTAGGCGGGACTGCCCAGCACCGTGCCGGCCTGCGTCAGAGAGGGCTCCGCCACGAGCGTTTCGTCGCCGTCGTTCGCGGCGGTCTCGACGAGCTTCGCCAGACCGAAGTCCAGCACCTTCAGTCGTCCATCGGCGTCGAGCATGATGTTGGCGGGTTTGAGATCGCGGTGGGTGATCCCCTTGGAGTGGGCGAAGCCCACGGCTTCCGTCAACGGTAGGGCAAGCTCCAGGAAGCGCGCGAGGGAAACGCCCTTCGTGACGATTTCGGAGAGGATCTGTCCTTCGAGGAGCTCCATCGTCAGGAAGTGCACGCCATCCGATTCATCGACCGAGTAGATCGTGACGATACTGGGATGTCGAAGCGCGGCGATCGCGCGAGCTTCTTTCTCGAAGCGTTGGCGCCGCTCTGCGTCGCGCGCGGCTTCGGGTGGCAGCACTTTGAGCGCCACGTCACGGCCCAGCTTGGTGTCGCGCGCGCGGTACACGTCGCCCATGCCGCCGGCGCCGACCTTGGCCAGGATCTCGTAGTGGCCGAGCGTCTTGCCGATCAAGGCGTCCTCCCGTTTGCGGGCGATCCGTCGGCGCGCGAGCCCCACGGAACAGGGGCAAGGAGGCATTGTGGCGGTTCCCGGCAGTCGGCTCAACTGGCTTGCGGAGTCCCGCGTTCGCGACGCGGCACGAGCGGCGCGCTGCGCATGAGACGCTCGCGCCGCTGATCTTGCGTCGGGCTGACCTTCAAGTTGCCCCGGATTCCAGCGCGATGACGAGCTTGCCTCGCACGCGTCCCGTTGCGAACTGGCGAAATGCGTCAGGGACTCGGTCAAGCGGGAAGACGCGGTCGATGACGGGAACCACGGTGCCGACTTCGAGAAGCTCCTTCATCTGTTCCAGCCGCTTGTTGGGTTTGGCCATGAGCAACGCCATGGTTCTTTTCGAGAACCAGGAAATCCACGCTCCCACAGATGCCGTCTGCAGGATTCGAGACCAAGATCCTCCGATCACAACGTAGCTTCCGCTCGTGCTCAGCACGCGCTTCCATTCGAAGAGGGAGCGTCGTGCGGTGACGTCGAGAACGAGATCGTATCGGCGGTTGCCGCGGGTGCAGTCCTCTTGCGTGTAGTCGACGACGTGGTCGGCACCCAACCCACGCAACATGTCCAACTTGTCCGTATGGTCGACGCCCGTAACCTCGGCACCAACGGACTTGGCGATTTGCACCGCGAGCGTGCCCACGCCTCCGCCTGCACCATTGATCAACAGCCGGTGTCCCGGCTGAAGCGGCTTGATGTCGTATAGGCCCTGGAGGGCGAGATCTCCGGCTTGGGGGACGGCGGCCGCTTGCTCGAACGTGAGGTTCGCAGGTTTCAGCGCCAAGGCGTCCTCGCGCGCGCAGACATGCTCGGCAAAACATCCCCATCCGCTGGCGGACAGATCGCCGAAGACTTCGTCGCCGGGCTCGAATCGCGTCACCGCACGCCCCACGCTCTCAACCCGGCCGGCCACGTCGCATCCGAGAATCTGGAGCTTGGGTTTCAAGAATCCTCGAAAGATGATGCGATTGGCGAAGTCGCCGCGCAGCAGATCCAGGTCCCACGAGTTGATCGACGCCGCGGCAACGCGGACCAGGACTTCGTCGTCGCGGGGCTCAGGTCGATCGACATCGCCCAGTTCGAGAACTTCGGGGGAGCCGTACTTTCGATAGACGATCGCCTTCATGCCTCACACCTGCGTGGATTGGCTCGCCCCGATCGTCCGGTCCGTGGTTGCAAATGTTTCGCAAGCCGGCCGCGGCGTGCGCCTCAAACGTTCCGCTCGATCAGGCGCCGACCGCTACAAACCGAATTGCCGCAGATGGTGATCCGTGTGGCAGTACGCCCACCGGTACCAATCCTTCGGTGTCATCGGACCGAAAGCGGAATGCCCTGGAGCGAGCGAGGTCGCGGGTGCCGCCACGAGCTCGCG
>JBFJHN010000457.1:0-3724 GCA_041613275.1 Candidatus Krumholzibacteriia bacterium
AGGCCGCTCACCGCGCGCTGCTCTTCGGCGCCGGGCGTGAAGTCTCGCACTTCGATCCGGTTGCGACGCAGTCGCTTGGCGATCCCAGAGAAACCGAGGTCGGCGGCGAAGTCCGCCAGGATATCGATCACGCGGTTCCAGGCCTGGGCGATCAGCTTGGTCGCTCGGCCGATCACGTCGGCGACGGTGCGCAGCACCGGCGACAAGACCTCGACGGCCGTGCCGAAGCCGTTGACCTGCTCGAACATCTGCTGCAGCCAGCGCTCCTGGGCGGCTTCCACGCGCTGGGCCTCTTCCTCGCTGACCTCGACGATGCGCACGACGCGCTCGCCCGCGTAGATCATGCCGTACTCCTCGCGGGCGAGACGCTCGATCGTCTCCGGGTCGTCGCGACGCCGCTCGATCTCGTGCTCCAACGCCTGTTGCTGAGCCTCGAGCTTGTGCACTTGACGCTGCAGCACGTGTACGCGCGCCTGACGCTTCAAAATGGAGAGCAGGCCGCCGTCGGCCAGCACGAAGCCGAAACCGACGCCGCCCAGCACGATCCACACGACGGCGCGCCGCAGCCGGCGCCGGCGGGCGCTGTGCGCCGCGTGCCGTCGCAGGAACTTCGGCGGAGTCCATTGAACGGGATCGAGCGGCTCGGGGCCGAGCCGCGGGTCTCGGGGTCCGCGCATCCTCACCTCACACACCAAACCGCCCACGCGGAAAGTGCAGCGAAGCTACGTGCGCCGTGTGTGCGTGTCAATCGGACGCTCGCGCCGTCCCGGCCTGGGTTTGGCCGGCGCCGCGCGCCAGCGCCGCGCGGCCGGCGAAGCGTCCGGCGTCACCCAGCTCTTCTTCGATGCGCAGGAGCTCGTTGTACTTGGCGGTGCGATCGGTGCGCGACAGCGAGCCGGTCTTGATCTGGCCGGCGTTCGTCGCCACCGCGAGGTGCGCGATGGTGACGTCCTCGGTTTCGCCCGAGCGATGCGACACCACGTTGGTGTAGCTCGCCGCGCGCGCCGTTTCGATGGCGTCCAACGTCTCGGTCAGCGTGCCGATCTGGTTGAGCTTCACCAGCAGCGAGTTCCCGACACCGGCGGCGATGCCGCGGCGCAGGCGCTCGAGATTGGTGACGAACAGGTCGTCGCCGACCAGCTGCACGCGCTGGCCGAGCGCGCGCGTGAGCGTTGCCCAACCGTCCCAGTCGTTTTCGTCCAGCCCATCCTCGATGGAGACGATGGGGTAGCGCGAGCACAGGCGCTCCCAGTAGCCGACCATGGCGTCGGCGTCGAAGCGCTTTTCGGCCTCGGCCTCCATGACGTAGACGCCGTCCTTGTAGAACTCGCTGGACGCGGCGTCGATGGCGAAGACGATGTCGTCGCCGGGCGTGAACCCGGCCTTCTCGACGGCGGCGAGGAGCACGTCCAGCGCCTCGGCGTTGCTCTTCAAGTCGGGCGCGAAGCCACCCTCGTCGCCGACGGCCGTGTTGAGACCTTTCGAGCGCAGCACCTTTTTCAGGTGGTGGAAGGTCTCCGACCCCATGCGGATGGCCTCGGACAGGGTCTCGGCGCCCACCGGCATGATCATGAACTCCTGGATGTCGACGTTGTTGTCGGCGTGCTGGCCGCCGTTCAAGACGTTCATCATGGGAACGGGCAGCGTGCGCGCGTTGGTGCCGCCGATGTACTGGAACAGCGGCATGTCCGCGGTGGCGGCGGCGGCGTGGGCGACGGCCAGCGAGATTCCCAGAATGGCGTTGGCGCCCAGCTCGCCCTTGTTGGGCGTGCCGTCCAGCTCGATCATGCGCAGGTCGATGGCGGCCTGGTCGAAGACGTCGAGCTCGACGATCTCCGGGGCGAGCACGTCGTTGACGTTGGCCACCGCCTTCTGCACGCCTTTGCCGAGGTAGCGCGCGGCGTCGCCGTCGCGCAGCTCGATGGCTTCGTGCTCGCCGGTCGAGGCGCCCGAGGGCACCGCGGCGCGCCCGCGCACTCCTTGCACGGTGTAGACCTCGACCTCGAGCGTCGGAAAGCCACGCGAGTCGAGGATTTCGCGCGCATGCACCAACTCGATGCTGCTCATGTCGCCTCCACCTGAGAAGTGGGAACCGCGCCCAGTCTAGGAGCGGCTTTGGGGGCGGTCAAGGCGAGGCCCGCGCGGGGCTTCCCGTTCGCGGCGAAGGGCTCCAGTTTCTGTCGCCTGCCTGGAATCCTTGTGCTAATTTTCCGAACGGGTGCGACCCGCCCAGGTCGCACGCCATGTGGGGCAGTGTGTGGTGTGCAATGACGCCCACCGTACCGACCAACGCGGAGGAGCGTTTCCATGGAACAGGTCGAGAACCCGGTTTCGTCCGGCTCGGTGTCGGGAAATTCGGATCCACAGGGAACCATCGAACAACACGCGCGTGATCTGGGTCGCAAGGTCGATTCGGCCTCCGCGCGTTTGCACAGCTCGTGGGATGGTGCAGCCTCGCAGGTCAAGGACAAGCTCGGCACGACCAAGTCGCGCGTCAAGGCCAAGCTCAACGAAACCGGCTCGCAAGCCAAGCACAAGCTGGTGAAGGCGAAGGCCGCCACGGCCGAGAAGGCACACGACTACCGCATCACCGTCGAGCACAAGGTTCAAGCGCACCCGTTGAAGTCGCTCGGCGTTGCCTTTGGCGCAGGCGCCCTGCTCGGGTTGATGCTGCGACGCCGTCGCTGAGCATCGATCGGCTCCGCGGGTTCGCGAACTCCGTCGGGGGTTACGGGACATCCGGGCCCATCGCCTGATGTCGGCCTCGAACCGGGAGCACGCATGAGCGCGACGAGCGAAGAACACCCCGAAGTGCGGGCCGCGGACATCCGCGAGTTCGCGAAGATGCACGTCGACCTGGCGCGAACCGAGGTTCGCGAGGGGTCGGCGCGCTTCGTTTGGGGTCTGTTGCTGCTCGCGGGCTCCATCCTCGTGGGAACGCTGGCGCTGCTCATCGCCTGCGCAGCGCTCTATCTCTGGCTGCGCACGGTCGTCGAGCCTGCAGCGGCTGCAGGGCTGACGGCTCTCGTGCTGCTGGGCGTCAGCGTTCTCATGGTCAACGTCGGAATCCGCTTGCTGGGGGCGCTGCGCTCGCTTCTGCTCCCGCGCACGCGACAAATGCTCGGGGAGCTGTTCTCGTGGCGGGACGACAAGACCGGCTCGTAAAGGCCATCCGCGCCAAGCGCCGCACGTTGATGCGCGCCGTGGAGCAGAGCGCCGGACCGCTCGACCCGCTGCGCGTCAGCGTTCGGCGTCATCCCACGGCGTGGGCTTTCGGAAGCGTGCTCGTCGGAGTCGTCGTGGTGCGCTCCTTCGGAAGCACGTTCCTGCGCGGCGGCCGCCGCTTGGCCGGAACCTGGGTGCGCGGCCGCGTGGGCGCGGCGCTCGTGGGAGCCGCGATGAAGGCCTACGAGGCCGTGAAGTTCGAGTTCGAGCCGCCACCGCGCCCGAGCCACCATGCTTCCGGGACGGCATCCAAGGCGCGTTCGACGGGTGACTCCGGCGCGCGCGGCGACGGCGCCGCGTCCGCTTCAGGGCGTTCGGAAGCGCGCGCGCCCGTTCCGCGCGCCGATTCCGAGCAGGGCGCTTCGCGACCCCGTTCTGGGCCAGCCGCTTCGCTGGAACCTCAAGATCCACAGGCTTTTTCACGCTCCTGAGGCCACTCAAGCCGCGCTCCGATCCGCGCTGCTGCGGGCAGGCCCCTCGCCTGACGCGGCGATAGATC
>JBFJHN010000458.1:0-3716 GCA_041613275.1 Candidatus Krumholzibacteriia bacterium
AGAACGCGCATCTCGTCCTCGGGAGGCTCGACGAACATCAGGCTGTCGGGCAGGTTCACGTACTCGATCGGAATGTGGTGCGGACGCTCGACGAGCTTGGCACCGTGCACGAACGACCACAGCAGAAGCGCCAACGCCAGCGACAAGATCTTGATCCCGGCGTTGTGACGCAGACCCGTGGGCAGACGCATCTCATGGTTCCAGGTAGAGGCGCTTGATGTCCGCCCACGTTCGCGGCAACGTGGCGACCGTGCACGGACACTGCGAACTACAGTTCAACGTCGCTTGCAGCGAAACCGCTTCCCGAAGCTCGACCGTGCCTCCCAGCGGGTCCTCGGGATCGCACAGCTTCAGGTTCGGCTCCACCAGGTTCAGGGAGTCTGCGACTATTGTGCCACCGCGCAGCTTGAGCTCCAGGTCCTCCACCTGCGGCCCACCGGGGAGGTTGAGGTCGAAGTGCGAGAGGTCGAAGCTCATCAGCAGCACCGGCGCGCCCCCCGGCTGACACGGCGACAGCGTGACGTCGATTCCCTGCGTGGAGGCGATTTCCCCGCTCAACGTGTTCATGCCCTGACGCGGTTCCGTCTGGTTGGACACCTCGAAGTTGTTCGGCAGCTCCAAGCGCAGCGAGGCGCCGTTCAGCGTCACGCTGGGCTCGACGAAAGCGAAGACGTAGATCGTCACGGCGGCGCCGAAGTTCTCGATGGTGCCCACGCACACCTCGGCGTTCTCGTCGAAGAACAGCCCGACTTCCTGAGCTTGGGTGCGGGGAGCGTAGAGCAGCAGCGCGGAAAACAAGGCCGCGGCGCGAATCGCGGAAGATCGTCGCATCCAGACTCCGTCTGAGGACAGGGACGTTGGAGGGCACTCGGCTGAATTCTAAGGTGCCGCCCGGCGCCTCGCAAGTCGCGCTGCCAGGCGAAACCCATGCGTCCATACGCAACAGCAGCGCAGCGCGCGTGACGTGCCGCGTGTGAGCGCCGACACGCGCAACGCAGAGGGCGTTCCGGCCGTCTCACGCGAGAAAATCACGAATGCCCTGGGCGAGCTGCCGCGCATAGTGCTGCTGGGTGCGCGCGCTGGCCAACAGCTTGCGGTCCTCGACGTTGGTGAAGAACCCGAGCTCGACGAGCACGGAAGGCTTGTCGATGGACTTGAGCACGGCAAGGCGCCCCTGCTTGATGCCGCGCGTGCGTGCGCCGTGGACCGTCTCGAGGCGCTGCAGCAGCACCTCGGCCAGGCGCTGGCTGTCGCGCATCGTGCTGTTGCGCGTCATGTCCATGAGGATGTCGACGAGCGGCTCCTGCACCTGATCCGGCGGCACGCCTCCCACCAGATCTGCGGCGTTCTCGCGATCGACGAGCTCGCGCGCCGCCTTGTCCTCGGCACCCTTGGGCGACAGGAAGAAGATCTCGGCGCCACGCGCGTCGCGCGAGCGCGCCGCGTTGATGTGCAGGCTGACGAACAGATGGGCGCCGTATCTCTTGGCGATGGCCTGCCGGCGCCCGAGTGGAACGAAGAAGTCGGCATCGCGCGTCATCACAGGCCTGACGCCCGGCATCGAGGCCAGCTCCCGCGCGAGCACCAGGCTGACTTCCAGCGCCACCGCCTTCTCCTGCAGCGAGCGCCCCCACACCGTCCCCGGATCCTCGCCGCCGTGCCCCGGGTCGATGGCGATGATGCGGTCGCCGCTCTCTCGCACGGCGCGCACGCGCGCGAGAGCCTGCTCCTGTTCGGCCGCCGTGAGCTCGGGCGTGATGTCGATGACGATGCGATGACCGCGACCCACCTCGTTGGGCGCCAGCGGAAACGCGGACACGCTGGACTTGCGCGCCAGCTCGATGACGATCTCGACGCCGTCCGAGGTTTGACGCGCCACCAGGCGCTCGATGCGTGCGTCTTCCGGAAAGCGGCGCTCCCACCCGGGACGCCCGTCCAGCAACGCGTGCGGGAGACGCAGCGTCACCCGGTGCGGCGCGCGGTCCACCCGCGACTCGAAGACGGTGTCCTCGTCGAGGTCGAACACCAGGCGGGTCTTTTCCGGATCGGGCCAGTGGCGTAGCGCGCGCACGGCGACGCGCGCACGAGCCCACACCCCGCTGGGAAGCGCCACCAGCAACGGCAGGCTTGCGATCATCTCGAGGAAATGGCGTCTGGAGAGCGAAGAAGACTGCATGTCGGATTCGGCCACCACACCACACACGGGCCCAGAACCGGAGCGCGGCACGCGCTCCGCCGATCGCGGTACGCGAATCTAATCGACGATGACGTCAGTGGGAAGGACGTATTTCATGGGATCCTGGTGCAGGCCGGATTTGAGGACTTCGTAGTGCACGTGCGAGGCGGTTGCCTTGCCCGTGCTCCCGACCCGCGCAATGTGATCCCCGCGCGAGACCTTCTGACCCTTCTTGACCAGGAGCTTGCTGCAGTGCGCGTAGCGCGTGACCAATCCGTCGCCGTGGTCGATTTCGACCATCAGCCCGTAGGCGCCCCAGCGCCCGGCGCGCGTCACGCGACCGTTCGCCGTCGAGCGCACGGGCGAGCCGCGCCGCGCGGCGATGTCGATGCCGCGGTGCATCGCCGCCTGACCCGTGAACGGATCCATGCGCCGACCGAAACGACTGGTGATGAAGCCGTGATGGACCGGACGCACCGACGGCGTGTGGTCCCACACGCGCTGCTTCTCCGACAGGACGCCCAGGATCTCGTCGTAGCTCTCGCGCTGGATGCGCGCCTGACGCAGCATCTGGCTCAAGCGTGCACCGGTCTTCTCGATGTCGCCATTGAGATCGAGCGGCAGCGTGGTGTGCGACGGCTCGCCGGCGGGGCCACCGACACCTGCGGCGAACACCTCCGGATGGATGGGCTCGAGGCTGGCCAGCAGGCGCAGCTTCTGCTGCACTTCGAGTCCGGCGCCGAGCTCGTCGTGCAGCGAGTCCAACTCGTTTTCGATGTTCGCCAGGCGCTCGCGCAGCTGCACGTTCTCGCTGTGCAAGCGAAACAGCTCGCGACCCTCCTGAAGCGCACCGATGTAACGCACGCCGAAGAACCCGAGAAGCCCCAAACCGATCACAACGACCGAAGCGGCCGCATAGACGGCGAAGCGCGGAACGCGAAACTGGCGCACGTCGGCGTCGTCGGGCACGTACAGGAAGGTCAGATTCTTCCCGGACATGATTCGCCAACGCATGAATCGCTTCACGTGCACTCGCTTCTGTATTTCACCGACAACGGAATCAGTGGACGCCGTCCGTGGCGGCGAGGCGTCCCGCAGGAAAAGATGTCAGGACTCTGACGGCCCTTCCCATCGCGGTCAAGGCATTTTCCGCGCCAGTTTGGGCCGATCCCAGCGGGGGCTGCCCTCGATCCCGGAGATCGCAGGCAAGAGGTTGACCAATCGTATTTTACCATGATTTGCGAGGACCCCGGCCGATCCCGCGCGGTCTGGAGGCACGGCGGCCCGCGCAAAACGGAAATGCGCCTCGCGCGATGGCTTGTCGGACCGTGTCTGGATCGAATGACACCCTGGCACGGGCGCCCGTGGGCAAAAACACCCAAGCGGGCCTTGCGCTCTGCAGCGCCCGCCGGATCGAACCTGCATGCGCGCGCAGAATCGACGACGCAATAGAAACGCCGGGCGGCCACGCCAGGCCGCCCGGCGTCCTCGGCTCCGCTCAGGCCTCCACGTAGGCGGCCAAGCATGCACTGGACTCGGC
>JBFJHN010000459.1:0-3709 GCA_041613275.1 Candidatus Krumholzibacteriia bacterium
GCCCGTTCGACGGGTTGCGTGAGGAGTCCGCGATGACCGTGAAGAACCCGTTGCCACCGACGCTGTACGGCGGCGGCGCCTTGCCGGCGTGGGGGCCCGCCACGATGGCGCCGTGCCACTCGACCGACGTGATGCCACCCGTACCGCGGACATCCTGAACTTCTATCGTGATCGAGTCCCCCGTGATCAGATTCGGGGACGTGTAGTTGATGCCCAGCTCCGTGCCGCGCGAGAACGCGGTCGCTCCGAAGCGGTCCGTCGTCGGCCGGTGATGCTCCCCGGTTCCGGATGTGATGCCAGGATGGATCTCGGTGGGAAAGGCATCCTGTGCCTGCGAGCGCGCGTCGATCCCTTCGTCGATGACCGGCCCTGACAAGAAGATACGACCGACGCGTGTCGCATCCACGAACGGGCCTGGTCCCGGGATATGTCGGGCAGGCGGACCGGCGCCGACGCGGAACTGCCAGTCCGAGACGCGGTGGCGTACCTGGATGTATTCCGCGCTGGGGTCGAAGTCCGACGACATGTCGTAACCGGAATTCGGCGGATTGCCCCCGCTGGGAATGAGCCAACTGAACAAGCTCAACGAGTTGTTCTGGAAGGCGTGCCCCCAACCCGAGACGCAATCGATTCCGTCCACTTTCTTTCGGCTGCGCACGGACCAGTTGGCCGTCATCCGTGAGGTCGAGAAGAAGTTGCCCGGGAAGCGACGAAACTGGATCCTGGTGCTCTGCGCACCGGGCGTGCTTGCCAGGCTCACCCAGGGCGAGATCATCGTGTTCTCGAGCCAGTTGCGGATGACGTACCCACCGGGCGCGAACGCCATGCTCGGATCGTTGGCGATCGTCGGCGTCTTGTCATCGGTCCACAACAGAGCGCAGGTCGTGTTCTCCGTGCACGCGTCGTTGTCGGTGATGTGGTCGTACGTGCGACCCCACTCACCGAACGGCTCGGAGGCTTGGATCTCGACGAACGTGCCGATGTCGAGCGTGCCGTCCGCGAAGTCTTCGCTGCGTGTCCCCGACGCGTCTTCGACAACGACGCCGTCGACAACCAAGGCCGCACCAATCGTTGTCGAAAACAGCCCGTCGCTGGGTGCGAATGCGCCATCGCTGAAGAACGCAATGTACACGCAGTGCATGCCGGTACCGAAATCGGTCAGGACGAGAGCGCTCACGCTGCCGGTCTTGTTCTCGCCGGAGTCCGAAAACAGGTTGGTGCGATAGTTCGACGGAACATCGACGGGATTCACGTTCTTGTCGACGCGATCTGCGGCTGCACATGCCGAATCCACCTCAACCTGAAGGAAGTCGAAGCCACCTTCGCTGTCCAGCACGTAGTCGAACGACAGCGTCGCTGCGCCGGAGTACTCCATGCGAATGGCTTGGTACCAAACGTTGTCGTAGCCGTTCGGCTCGGCGAAACACACCTCATCGGTGTAGCCGAGGACCGCTGCATCACCCTGGACGCTGCCCAGCCCGTCGAAGTCGCCGTCGACGCGCCAGTACACCGTACCGGTGGCGAGGACGTGCGAGTCGGTGTGCTCCCAACCGTCCTCGCTGCAGGCTCCGCCGACATCGTGTTCCCACGTCGCGATCCAGATCGTGTCCACCGCTGCCGTCCGCGGCTTGGCAGCCGGGGCGATGTGCACGATGTCGGGGAACGGCTCGCTGGTGGAGAGCTCGTGGCGCTGTTCGCTCGGACGCGCCGAAGCGTCTGGGTGCAGAAATGCAAGACCCCCGGCGCACACGAGCGCGCCGAGGGTCCACACTGCGAGTCGAGATCGCATGCGGGACCCCCTTGTCGAGGACGTGATGCTCTGCCCACACCGGTGGGGTTTGCATCGAACGCCGCGCACGGGGGATCGCGCGGAAAAGCTTTCTCGCGGCAAGACGATCGACGCGCTACTGCATCAGGATCATCTTGCGTGTCGCCTGGTACGCGTGCGTTCCCAGGCGATACAGGTACACGCCGCTCGAAACGCGGCGTCCCGAATCGTCCATGCCGTCCCAGAGCACCCGCTGGTTGGCGCCCGCGACGCGGTGCTCGTCGACGAGCGTCCGCACCAAGCGGCCGGCGACGTCGTACACCTCGAGCAGCACGCGACCGTCACGTGCCAGATCGAAGCGGATCTCGGTGATCGGATTGAACGGGTTGGGCACGTTGGCGTACAGCATCGAGCGCCTCGGCGCCACGTCGATCGCCGGATCGTCGCCGACGTCCGTCGGATCGCCCGGGCCGCCGCACTCCGGCGGCAGCGCGCAATCGAGCACCTTGGCCAGGAGCACTTCGGCCGGGTGCGGCTGCGACGGCGGGTTCGGGAACAGATTGTGAATGTCGAACCACGGGTGCGACTGCATCACGGTGTTCCAACGCGCCGTCGAGTTGGTGTTCATGATGATCGCGGCACTGCCCGTCGTCCCGTTCTCGGGGTCCCGGTAGTGGTGGGTCTCCACCGAGGAGCCGCCGACGGTCATGCCGTCGTAGTTGCGCGGGAACGGACAGCCACCCGACAACGAGTACTCGTCGCCGGTGAAGTCGGCGCCGCACGTGCCCGCACCCTGCTGGAAGACCGCCGACGTGGCGCCCAGGACGTCCGGGTTGGGCTCGATCGACTGCGCCGTCGTCGTCAGGAGCGCCTGCATCTCGGCTGTGTACAGCGGGTGCGTCGGCTTTTCCTCCAGCGCGTTCGACGCGATCACCCAAAGCGTCGCCGTGCCCGCCTCGCTCACCGAGGCCTGGCCCAGCCAGTTGCGGAACCAGCCGGCCTGATCGACCTTCTGGGAATCCAGATCGCTGCCGTCGGGCATGATCGTGCCGCCCGGACCGGCGTTGCCCGCGTCGTACACGATGAGGCTGTAGCCCTGCGCCTGCTGGATCGAAGCCCGACCTCCGAGGTGGTTGTTCGTGTTCCCCATCCCCATATGGTCGTACACGTCGTAGGCGCCCGAGTAGCCGATGCGATCGAGCGTGTACATGAACGACGTGCGGTTGACGATACCGCTGCGCCGTCGCGTGTTGATGCGGTTCACGTAGAGGATGCAGTGCGACTGCGTCGAGTTGGCCAGCTCCGGACCCGTGGGCGTGAGCTTGCCGTTCGGATCGGCCTGGATGCGACCCAGGTAGCCCGCATCCCAGTCGATGGCCGGTAGGAAGCTGGCCTCGAAAATGCCGGCGGTGGCCAGCTGGGCCTCGTTCACCGAGGTCGGCACCGAGGTGAGCCCGGACGGCAGCGACGAGACGCCCCCGGCGTTGTCCTGGGCCAGCCAGAAGTAATGCAGCACGTCGCCGCCCCGGAAGTATTCGTCGTCCAGATCCACGAAATAGCGATCCTGGATCACGGTCCCCGAAGATGTGCGCGCGCTGTCGGCGAGGACGACGAAGAAGCCGTTCCCGCCCACCGCGTGCGGCGGCGGCGCCTTCCCCGCGTGCGGGCCCGACACGATGGCGCCGTAGAAGTCCGCGTTCGTGATCCCGCCGGCGGCACGCACGTCCTGGATCTCCACCGCGATGGAGTCTCCTGTGATCAGGTTGGGAGATCGGTTGTTGATCCCGAGCTCCGTGCCCATGGAGAACGCCGCCGTCCCGAAGCGTTCGCCACTGGGCGCAAAGTGCTCGCCTAGGTCGGTTGGAATCTCCGGATGAATGACGGTTGGGAACGCATCCTGCGCTTGCGTTCGCGCATCTCTCCCCGCGCTCACAAGCGGCC
>JBFJHN010000460.1:0-3707 GCA_041613275.1 Candidatus Krumholzibacteriia bacterium
AGGAGCGTCCACCGAAACCCGATCCGGTGCCCGCCCCCACTCCCGCTCCGTGCCTCCACAAGAAAACGGGCCGGAGTGTCGCCTCCGGCCCGTCCACGATCTGCGATCTCGGTTCAGCCTCTTGCGAACGACCCCACTTACGCCATGCGCGTGAAGAACGGCGCGTGCTGGCGGATGAGGTTGGCCAGCTTCGGCGTGAGGTAGTCGTGCACGCTCGGGCCCGGGCGCGAGCGCAGCTTGACCAGCAGTTGCACGATCTGACGCGTCTCACGGCAGCTCATGTTCTTGTCGAGGATGTCGTAGACGATGGCGCGCTGATCCTCAGGGTCGCGCAAGCGGCAGACCTCGATGATCGTCGAGCGCGGCACGTCGCTCTCCATGAGCACCTGCTTGATGTCCAGCTCGAGCCTCTCGATCGTCTTGGAGTCGTAGTAGTAGCTCTTGGACACCTGGCCGCCGTTGTTGGGCAGCTGGCAGTCCGTGCGGTACTTCTGCGACAGACGCCGGTTGATGTCGGCGTTCTCCTCGGCGATGGCTTCGGGCGACAGGTTCTTGTACGTCTCTCGGCAGCTGGCCATACGCGAGATGGCCTGGCGCACCTTGGGGTTGGTCGACTCGCTCGCCTGGATGTGCAACGCGCGCCCACCCAGGTCCAGAGTCACGGGCGCGGCCGTCGGCGCGACCTGGTTCGCCACCTGCCCCACGGCGGTCGTGATTCCGTTCACGAGGTCCTGAGCCTCTGCGCTGTCCACTTGGATGACACGCGGCGCAGGATCGGTCTTGGGCTTGTTCTGAGGGACGACCGTCGGGTTGGACGGGGCGTTGTTGGCGCTCGGGCCCTCGACAGTCCACCCCTGTTCCAGATCCCGGTGTCCTTGTCCGCCCGCAACCTCCTGGTCTGCTGCCAGCTTCTCGTCGAACATCACGTCCTCCTCCTCCACATCATCACCCACGGGCTCAGGCAGCTTGCCAAAGCTTCCGCGGCACCTGGCGGTCGGGAGTTCACCGACCTTCGTCCAGATGCCAACGCAACTCGGGTGCCATTATCGAGACGCGTCACTTCCAGTCAATTCCGAGTTTCGTGCGGAAACCCGTTCGGAAACCGGCGCTCCGAACTGCGCGCGGCATCTCCAGACCAGCTGCGGACACGCGAGGCGGTGTGCGGGATCCGCGCGCGTCGACTTTTCCTCGCGGAATCGATCGGTTCCAGACCGGTCGGGAGAATTGGCGCATTGGTGTGCGGACGTGTGGCGTTTGTGCGCGTCCGGAATCACGTGCGACTGGAAAAGTGCCAGGTCATCAGCGCGCTCGGGCGCCCGGAAGCGGTGGAAATCCAGCCTCGACCGCTCAGTGTCTGACCGCAGCGCGCTCGAGCAGGCGTTCGACGACGAGAATCATCTGATCGACGTTGCGCTGCGCGATTCCGGCGAAGCGGCGCTGGGATTCGGGGAGCTCGCCGCGGCACAAGAGATCGATGGCGCTCTTGAGCGCGGTGAGCGGCGTGCGCAGCGAGTGCGCCAGCTCGACGTCACCCACGGGCTGGATGCTCGGCGTCGGCGTCAACGCCCGACCGAGCGCCGCGCGCAGAGCCTCGTGCCGGTCGGTGCTCTTGAGGACGACCTCGCCGATGCCCTGGGCGTGCGCGCGTTGTCGCAGCGAAGGATCGGCGTCGCCGGTCATCAAGACGATCGGCAGGTGCGGCTGCGCGCTGTGCACAGCGCGGGCCAGCGCCAGCCCGTCGGTCTCGGGCATGTGCATGTCGGTGACGAGCGCGCGCGGCGTGGCGGTCTCGAGGAAGCGCAACACTTCACCGGCCTGCTCGAAGGCGAGCGCTTCGTAACCCCACTGACGCAGCCGGCGGGCCACCACGTGCCGCGTCAGCGCGTCGTCGTCCACGACGAGGATGCGTGGGTCTCCGCGGGGCTGCGCCTCGTTGGTCAACGTCGCTCCGTCTCGGCTGCGGGGCTCGTGGGGCTCTCTCGGGACGCGCTTCCAGGCGCAAAGAGCATGCCACGGGTCGCGCGGTTCCTCGGGAGGGGCATGGGATGCGCAAGGTGGTTCGCCGAGACGCGAGCACGCACACATCATAGAAGCGGCGTGGCGAAGCGCAGCGTGGGACCGTGATCGAAGACGCGATCGGAGCGCGATCCGAACTCCACCGACCAATCGAACAGCACCGTGAAGGCGTCCGGGTCGTGCCATCCCAAGGTGAGCTTGGCCACGCCGCGACGCGCGCCGTCGACCGCGAACAGCAAGACGTCACCGCGCGCGGCCAACCACCACGGGCGGCGATGCGCGCTCATCGCCGACCACACGTGCGTGGCGCGCGGCACGTCGGCGCGCCGCAGCGTGCTTTCGCTCGGAGGCTCCGAGAAGATGCGCCCGGCGCCGGCGAAGAAGCCCAACAGCCTTGGAATCGACAGCGTGCCGGAAAAGGCGAAGTCCTGTGCCCCGTGCGCATACGGAAACAGCTCGTCGCTCGCCGTCGGCAGACGCACCGTGCCGTCGAGGTACATGCGCACGGGCCACGTTTCGGGCAAGGGCAAACGCACGCGCGCATCGACACGCGGGTCGCCGACGCCGGCGTGGCTGCCATCCGGGGAGCGCACGAACAGGTAGGGAAGGCTGCCGCCGAATTCGACCAGTCCACGTCGCACTGGCGCGATGCCAACAAAAAAGCGCGTCGCGTCGGTGCGCGCGCGCAGGTGGGAGACACCAAGCGTCAGGGTCATCTGGGTGTCGACGTAGGCCGGCTCGTACCAGGCCGGCGTCTCGAGGTAGAGCCCGCGCGCGAGCGCGCTTTCCGCCCCGGCGCCGACCAGCACCCCCATCATCAGCAAGACGCCGCGGAGGGCCCTCACGCCCCCTCGCGGAGGGTCATTTCCTCCTCGTCCTCGAACACCACGCGGATGGCGGCCCGCTGGCCTGGAAGCGTGGTTTTCTCGGCAACCCGCCCGAACTTGTTCATCGAGCGGTGGTAGATCACCTGTCCGACCTCGAAGGTCGAGCCGGCGTCGTAGTCCTGGGCCTCGGCGCGCTCTGCCTCGCTGAAGCCCGTCTCGGGGCTCGCCTCCGCTCCGCTGGGCTCGGTCGGCGTCTGCACGGCCTCCTGCGACGTGTCTTCGTCGCCCGAGGTCATGTGCGGAAGGATGCCGCTGCACCGAGGACACTTGAGCCAGGTCACCTCGTGATCCTGGACGGTGTCGACCACACCCATGTCCAGGGTCGCTTTGCAGACCGAGCAATACTGGCGGATCGTGCGAGCCGAGGAAACCATCTCCCCGCCTTGCATCAGGTCCTTTCAAGAACAGCGCTCATCGAAGAGCTTTCAGTGCCTTGGGACTCGTGAGCAGCAGTCTTCGGCGTTCTTTTCGTCTTTGAAACGCATGCCGCAGACCATGCAACGATACTTTCCGTCGACGCGCCCCTCCGTCGTGGCTTTCTCGAGGAGCTTGCTGAACTTTACGTACTGGTCATCCTGTTCGAGTATCAACGTTGCCCCACGCCGCTTCATCTTTCCTCCCCGTGGCGAAACTTTTTCCCACGTTCACCCGCTGATACGAACGACGTCGATATTTTTATCCTGGGCTAAGACACACTTCTTGGTTGCGCAACATACAGGATGCGTGAAAGGTGGTCAAGACTCTGCGCGCTCGCGCAAAGCGACTTGCACGCGCGCTCGAGGTCATGCACCTTCTGCAACCGGG
>JBFJHN010000461.1:0-3698 GCA_041613275.1 Candidatus Krumholzibacteriia bacterium
GGGCTCTACGTCGAGCTGCCTTCCCAGGATCCCGAACGGCGGGTCTTTCGTTCGACCCGCACGCACGATCGCGTTCATCTGGTGCAGCCGAAGTCCGAGCAGCAAGCTTCGCGCCCGACGCCCCACACGGTAGCCCAAACCGAGAAGCGCACCCAAACGGGAATTCGCCCCCCGAGCCCGCCCCCTTCGCCCACGGCGCGCACGGGCGCAGCCGGCGAAGCCGCGACGCGCAGGGCTGAGAAACCACGCGAAGTGGCTCGCCCCGAACGCACGCCGTCGGAAACCGCGGGACGAGACGGGCGCGGGCACGCCACGGCGACGCGGTCGACCCCCGAGGAAATCTTCGCTCGACTCGAACCCGTTCTTCAACTCGTCGCCCTCGAAACCCGTTTGGCGCATCTTGCCGAGCGTTTGCGCCGGATTCTGGGGCAAATCGAGCAGTTGCTCCCGGGGGCGCGCGTGCGCCTGTGGCACCTCGAGGGCGTCAGCGAGGAAGAGCTGGGCAACGGCGCCATTCGCGCCCTTCCGCAGGCGCAGCTCGAATCCACACCGCACTTTCGCGAAGCGCTGCGCAGCGCGAAGACGCGCTACGCCACGCGGCGCCCCAGCGCACCGTCCGCGGGCGATGGCGTCATGGCGGCGGCCGTACCGCTGCGGGTGGGAGACGCGCCGTGGGGGATTCTGGAAATCAACTGGCCGCAGGGCACGGTGCAATCGGTGGCATCGTTTGCGCCGCTTCTCCAGCCACTTGCGCGTCTGGTCGAGCTGGCCATCCGCAACCAAACGACGTTGGAGAAGCTGGTGTCCGTCGATCCGCTCACCGGCGTCTACAACCGCGCCTTCTACGAGCGCCAGCTGACGATGGAGATGGAGCGCGCGCACCGCACGAACCGCAAGTTCGCGCTCCTGGTCATGGACGTCGACGACTTCAAGTCCATCAACGACCGCTTCGGGCATCGTGCCGGCGACGCGGTGCTGGCGCAGATTGCGCACGAAGTGCGCGGTCGAATGCGCAAGATCGATCTTCTGTTCCGCTACGGCGGCGAGGAGTTCGTCCTGCTGCTGCCAGGAGCCGAGCAACAGGAGGCCCGGCGTACGGCCGAGCGCCTGCGTGCGGTCGTCAGCGAAAAGCGCTTCCCGGTGGAGGGCGCGGGCGACGGCCTGCGCGTCACCGTCAGCATCGGCGTCGCCATCTACCCGGACGATGCGCGCACGCAGAGCGGCTTGTTCAAGCACGCGGACGCGGCACTTTACCGCGCCAAGGAGCAGGGCAAGAACCGCGTCGTCTACCAGTGATCTGACGTCTCCCGATCGACCTGACGTCTCCCCGCAACCCTTCCGTGCATGCTTCGACTCGCGTGTGCCTACGCCGCTGCGGCGTATCTGGCCGTGCCGTGGGCGGGCTTGGTGCTCGCTGCGACGTGTGTGGGAGCGCTTTGCGAACACCGTTGGAGATGGGGATGGACACCGGCCCTCGTTCTCGCCGTCGTGCTCGGTGGGATGGACCGGCCGCGCCAGAACGCAAATCTCCCCGGCGAAGGCGTGTCGCTGTGCGCAACGATCTGGATCGACACGCGCCCCGTGCACCACGGCGAACGCAGCAGCGCCTGGGCGCGAGTCGAATCGTGGACGATGCGCGACACGACTTCGGCGCCGCACGCATCTTCGCGGCTGCGCGTGGATCGTATCCGGGTGCGCGCGCCGACACGCCTGCCCGACTACGGCGGGCGCTGCCACGTGTCCGGCCGGCTGCGGGCTCCGATCGCGGCGCGCAACTTCGGCGGCTTCGACGAGAGACGCTTCATGGCAGCGCGCGCCGTAGGCGCCGTCTTGCATGCCGAGTCCGTGGTGACGCTCGACGGCGCGGGCGGTGTGGCGTGGCGGCGTCACGCAAGCGAACCCGTGCGCAACGCCATTCACGCGCGCTTGCGTGACACGCTGGCGCCGCGCGAGGCGGCGCTCCTCGCGGCTTTGGTTCTCGGGATTCGCGACGATCTCGATCCGGCGCTGTCGGAGAGCTGGCGCGCGCTCGGCATGTCCCACGTGCTGGCGCTCAGCGGTCTGCACGTCGGCTTGGTGGCGGGCGCGCTGCTCGCGCTCGTGCGTTCGCCGCGACGCCGCGGGGGACTGCTGGTGTTGGTCGGGGGCGTGGCCGTGTACGCGGCTCTCGGAGGCTTGGGGCCTTCGGTCGTGCGCGCGGCGGCGATGGCGACGTGGATGGCCTGCGCTGCGCACGCCGGTCGTGCGCGCGACCCGCGTACCGCGCTTCAGTGCGCCGCGCTGCTCCTCGTGCTCGCGGCGCCGGAGCGCGCGCGTGACCTGCGCTTTCAGCTTTCCTGCCTCGCCACGCTGGGAATCCTCGTTTGGCTCCCGGTGCTCGCGCGGGCGTTCACCGAGCCCATGCGTTCACCGGCGGCTCGGAGCCTGCAACGCGCGCTCGGGGTCTGCGGTGTCGGCTTGGCAGCGCAGGCGGCGACGCTGCCGCTTGTTGTAACGCGCTTCGGCATGCTGTCGTGGGCCGCGCCGCTTGCCAATCTCACGCTCGTGCCCATCGTCGGCGTGGCTCTTCTGCTGACGCTGGCAGGTGTGCCCGTGCAGCTCGTGTCCGAAACCCTCGCGCGCGCGGTCTGGCTGGTGGCCGGCACGCTCGTCCACGGCGTCCTGCGGCTGACCGATCTCGCACCCGAGCGCTGGGATCCGCGTGTCTTCATGCCGGCGCATCCGGGTGTCGGCCCGCTGGCGTGGCTGTGTGCGGGCGCTTCGCTCGCGGCGGGCCTCGGCTTCGCATCCGGACGACGCGGCCGCGCCTGGAGCGCGCTCGGCATCGCATGCCTTTCGGCGTGTGGTCTGGGCGTGGCCGCGACGCGTGCGCGGGCGCCCGTTTGGGAGGTCGTCGCGCTCGACGTCGGGCAGGGGGACGCGCTCGTGGCGCGTTTCGACGCGCACGGCTGGCTTCTCGACGCCGGCAACGACCGTCCGCATGACGCCGGCGCACGAACGATCGTGCCGCATCTGCGCCGCGCGGGGATGCAACGCCTGCGCGGCTTGGTTCTCACCCATCCACACCGCGATCACTACGGTGGTGCGGCCGCTGTCCTGTCGGCGATCGACGTCGATACGGTCTACGTGGCGCGGGCGTCGTACGACGCCGCACCCTACGCCGCCCTGCGCGACGCGGTTCCGGGGGTGCCGTGGCGCGGACTGGCCGCCGGCGAACGCCTGGGGCTCGCGCCGGGGTACGCGGCCGAGGTCCTGTGGCCTCCGGAACGGGACGTCCTCGGCTCGGGCGCCAACGGGGTTTCGCTGGTCCTGTGGGCGCGCGGTGCCGGGAAGCCCGACCTCCTGGCGCTCGGCGATCTCGAGGAGGACGGCGAGCGTGCGCTCCTGGAGGCGCACCAGCGCGCCCTCGCCGCACGCGCGTCGTGCATGGCGATCGTGAAGGTGGGGCACCATGGCAGCGACACGAGCTCGACGCCCGAGCTGCTCGACGCGGTCGATCCCGAAATCGCGCTCATCTCGGTGGGCGTGCGCAATCGTTACGGTCACCCGGCGGCGCAAACGTTGTCGGCGCTCCGGGCGCGCGATTGCGTGACGCTGCGCACCGATCGCGGCGGCGCCGTACGGGTCGTGCTGCGGGGCGGCACGCTTTGGGTGGAGCGTCCGGCCACTTCCGCGTACGCGGTGTTCGTCGACCGCGA
>JBFJHN010000462.1:0-3685 GCA_041613275.1 Candidatus Krumholzibacteriia bacterium
CCATCCCTCGAGCAGGTGCCAACCCGGATGCACACAGCGCACATAGTCGGAGCGTGACCAGACCTTTTCCATGCTGAGGATGTTCTGGCTGCTCAATGCCTCGTAGAAGCGCTTGTTCTGAACGCGAACACGCTCAGCCTCACCGTGCATCGAGCGCTCCCCGGAATGGATGGCTTACGGCGGCGGATTGTAGCAAACCCGCCGGGTCCGAACCAGTACGCAGCAAGCCTGTCGCGGTGCGCTCGACCTACGAACCGGTCATGCGGCGCGCGTCGAGGAGCTTGTCCAGTTCCTCTTCGGACAGCACGCCCTTGTCGCGCGCCACGTCGCGCACGGTCCGGCCGCTGCGCACGGCTTCCAGGGCGATTTCGGCCGCCGCTTCGTGCCCGATGCGCGGCGCAAGCGAGGTCACCAACATGGTGTTGCGCTCGACGGCGGCACGGCAACGCTCGACGTCGGCCTCGAGACCGCGGACGCAGCGCGTGTCGAAGTTGCGTGCGGAGTTGGCGAGAAGCTCAATGGACTCGAGAAGGTTGCGCGCCAGCAAAGGCAGAAAAGTGTTGAGTTCGAAGTTGCCCGACAAGCCCCCGACGGCGACGGCCGCATCGTTGCCGATCACCTGGCAACACACCATCATGAGGCTCTCGCTCATGACGGGGTTCACCTTCCCCGGCATGATCGACGAGCCGGGCTGCAGCGCCGGGAGGCGCAGCTCCCCGATGCCGTTGTGCGGCCCGCTGCCCAGCCAGCGCACGTCATTGGCGATCTTGTACAAGGCTACCGCCGCGGCGCGCAGCGCTCCCGAAGCCGACACCGCCTTGTCCATGCTGCCTTGGGCTTCGAAGTGGTTTGCCGCCTCGCGGAACGCCAGGCCCGTGTCCTTCGCGATGCGTGTGATCGTCCGCGGCGCGAACTCAGGGTGGGCGTTGAGGCCCGTGCCGACCGCGGTCCCGCCGAGTGCCAGCTCCAGCAGCTCGTCGCGGGCGCGCTCGAGACGTTCGGCGGCGAGCTCCACCTGCCGCGCGTAGCCGGAGAACTCCTGCCCGAGGCGCACCGGCGCGGCGTCCTGCAGGTGCGTGCGTCCGCTCTTGACCACGTCGTCGAACGCGCGCGCCTTCTCCACGAGCGACGCCTGCAGATCGCGCAGCGTCGGGATCAAGGTCTCGTGCAGCGCGCGCGCGCTGGAAACGTGTACGGACGAGGGAATGACGTCGTTCGACGACTGTCCGATGTTGGTGTGGTCGTGCGCATCGACCCAACGCGAGCCCAGCTCGTGGCCGGCGATCTCGTTGGCGCGACGCGCCAGCACCTCGTTCAGGTTCATGTTCGTCGACGTCCCGGAGCCGGTTTGGAAGACGTCGATGGGGAACTGGTCCGACCACTTGCCGTCGACGACCTCCTGGGCCGCCTGCGCGAGCGCCTTGCCGCGCTCCGCGTCCAGCAGGCCCAGCTCGACGTTGGTCTCGGCGGCGCAACGTTTCAACAGAGCCAGGGCGCGAATGAACGACGCCGGCATGGGGCGTCCGCTCACCGGAAAGTTGTCCACCGCGCGCTGGGTTTCCGCGCCCCAATACGCACGGGCCGGCACGCGAACCTCCCCGAGAGCGTCGTGCTCGATGCGATCGTCCGCCACCTGTGTCCTCCTTGTTGAGCGTCGCGCGATTTCCTTGCGGCGGTCTTGCGACGCAAGCCTGTCGGCAGTGTAGCGCAGGCAGGTCGCCCGCGGCGACGACACCTCAGACGAGGTCACGCGTCGCCTGAGCGACGCTTCCCGCCGGTGGCGATCTGTGTGTCCAGCGCCGCAATGCCGTCGCGGATGACGTCGAGCGCCTGGGCGTAGCGATTCGGGTAGCACACGTCGCGCAGCGCGCTCTGCATGTTGCGATCGCGCAGGAAGTGCACCTGCGCCTGCAGCGCGCAGCGTTCCAGCTCCACCATCTCGCGCTGCGGATACTCGTCGTCGTCGCCGCTCTGCAAATACTCCAACACCGGACCGTCCACCTGCACGAGCACCTGCTGCAGCGCATCACGTCGCTCGTTGAGGTCGCGCACAAGCTGCTGCCGGACGAGCACGGATCTTGCGGCCACAAAGGCTGCAAAGGCGAACACGACCGAGATGACCAGGCTGACCAGCGTTTGATCCCATGCAATCGCGGCGAGCAAGGAACTCCCCTCCGGAGCGTTGGCGTCAGTGCACCCAGCGCAGCGTCACGGCGACGTCGTTGGGCCAGCCGCGCCGTTCGCCTTCGCGTGCCTCGCCGCCGAGGTTCAACCACACGGCGCGATCCCAAGCGTCGACCAAACGCGGCGCGCTCGCGGGCACGAGCACCAGCAAGATGCGCGACGTAGGCTTCTCGAGCGCCGGAATCGCCAGCTCATGTGTTTCGGCTCCGCTGAGCTCCGGGATTTCGGCGTCGGCACCCGGGATGAGGCGTCGCAGATAATCCTGGCCCGACTCGTACAGCAGCGCGATGGCATCGCGATCCGGCTGCACGATAAGCGACGTCGGCGCCGGCGTGATGGTCGGAACGGCGGCCCGGGAAAGAGAGTCGAGCTCGGCACCGCGCGCCGTGGCAAGGCGCACCAGCTCGACGCGCTCCGGGTCCGGCCCGCGACGCGCGAGATAGGTGACAAGAACGACGACTCCAAGCAGCACGAGAACGGCCGGCAGCCACAAGGCGACGGCTCGATTCAACAACCATTCGTGCGGCGCGATCGGCCGTCGCCGTGCGCTGCGCCACGCGCGCAGCTCGACGTCCTGCAGCGCACCCTCGTCGCCGAACGTCTGCCGCACGAGGTCGCTGCATGCTTTGCACTCGCTCAGGTGCGCTTCGAGCTCTTCCTTCTCCTCACCAACGAGAAGGTCGTAGCTCAGCACGTTGACGCCGATGTCGGGGTTCGTGCAACGATTCACGCTTGGTCTCGCTCCTCGCCGTAACCCGCCGCGTCGCGTGGCGCGTCCATCCAATCGCGCGTGGCCGGGTGTCCCGCCGGGCATCGTACCGCACGTCCGGCCACGCGCGCAGCGTTTCCGCGCTCGCCTTGCATTCACGTGGCCAGTGTGCCACCCTCGCGCCATGACGCTCGTTCCCGATGCCAACGCTCCCTGGTACACCAAGCTCCACATCCAGATCTTCATCGCCATGGCGGTGGGCGTGACGCTGGGGCTCACCTTGGGCCAACCGGCATCGCGCTCGTTGGGCTGGTTGGGGACGGTGTTCGTGCAGGGCCTGAACATGGTGATCGTGCCGCTGGTGTTCACCTCGCTCACCAACGGCGTGGCCTCCATCGGCACCGGTCGCGAGCTGGGTCGCATCGGCGGCAAGACGCTGCTCTACTACATCGGCTCCAGCCTGCTGGCCATCGTCGTCGGGCTCATTCTGGTCAACACCATTCGGCCCGGTGTCGGTGCCGACATCAGCGGCGCTGCGACGGCGGAGCTTCCGGAGATCGCCGAGCCCACGAGTCCGGGCAGCTTCGCGCTGCGTCTCCTGCTGGACTTCATCCCGCGCAACGTCGTCAACGACATGGCCGCGGGCGAGATGCTCGGCGTGATCGGTTTTTCGATCCTGCTCGGTGTCGCCATTGCACACGCTCCGACGCCGGTGCGTGATCGCGGACGCTCGGCGTTCGAAACCGGCTTCCAGGTCATGATGGTCTTGACGACGTTCGTCATCCGACTGGC
>JBFJHN010000463.1:0-3681 GCA_041613275.1 Candidatus Krumholzibacteriia bacterium
CTCCAGCGCCGCGCCGCCCACGAACGTGGCAAGACACCCTCGCAATCCACAGATGCACCGCCCGCCTTGGGGATCGATCGCCATGTGGCCAATCTCTCCTGCGACCCCGGTCGAGCCTCGGTAGATCTTGCCGCCGATCACGTGCCCCGAGCCGACGCCCGTGGCCACCTTGACGTAGGCAAAGTCTTCGACGCCGCGCCCCGCGCCCCACCAGCCTTCAGCCAGAGCGCCCAGATTGGCGTCGTTGTCGACGCGGAGCGGCACGCGGTAGCGCTCGCTCAGCACTTCGAGTCCGTGGCGGCCCCGCCAGTCGGGAAGCACGATCTCGGACAAACGCTCGGGATGTTGCGGATCCACCGGGCTGGGCACGGCGACGCCAATTCCAACGAGGTGGTCCGTGCCGCGTCCGTATTGGCCGACGCAGGCTTCGCAGAGATCCAGGATGAGGGCACGGGTTCCTTCGGGATCACGGCGCACGCGATGATTGCGGTGCTGCCACTGCCGCACGCGGCCGCGTAGGTCGGTGAGTGCCACGGCCACGTGTGTCGCGCCCATCTCCACGCCGAGAATGAAGCACGCGTCGTCCTGGAACTTGAGCACGATCGGACGACGTCCCCCCGCCGACGGTCCGGCGCCGTGCTCGGCGACGAGGCCCGTCTTCAGCAGCGTGGCTACGATTTCGGAGACGGTGGAACGGGACAGGTGCGCACGCCGCGCAATCTCGGCGCGCGAGATCTCGCGCTCGTTCCAGATCAAGCGCAGCAAGGCGTCGGCGAGCGGTCGAGGACGCGAGTTCGTCGTGCGGGACGTTGCCACGGTTTCCTCTGCAGAGTCGTGTTTGTTCGGTTCCCGAGCAAACTATGCTATCTTCAGCGTATGTGTGTCAACCCGAAGCAACGTATCACGATGCGCGCTGCGAGCCTCTGGGTCTTCGAGCCCGGGGACTGCTTCGCTCCAATCGAGTGCCGAGGGAAGCCATGAGAGGGCGGGCACGATGACGGACCATCGCGGGCGCAGCGAGCCCACCGGGCAGTTCACGCAGATCGATGGCGACGACGCCTACCGCATCGGCGGCTTCGATCGCATGCCACCGTTCCTGATGAACCTGGCGAGCGACTCGGATCTGTGGATGTTCGTCACGTCGCGCGGCGGGCTGACCGCGGGTCGCGTCGACGCGGAGGGCAGCCTGTTTCCCTACGAAACGGTGGACAAGCTCTACGACGGCCACCATCACACCGGGCCGATCACGCTCCTGCGCGTCACGCGTGACGCCTCCGAGGCGCGGACGTGGCAGCCTTTCGATCCGTGCGTCCCACCCGACGACGGCGTCGAGCGCAATCTGTACAAGAACACGCTCGGCAATCGCCTGCATTTCGAGGAGGTGCACGGCGACCTTGGGCTCGTATTCCGCTACCGGTGGGCGGCGAGCCCGGCGTACGGCTGGGTGCGCACGGCGACGCTCGAGAACCGCGGCTCCGAGCCCGTGGAGGTCGAGATTCTCGACGGTCTGCGCAACGTGCTGCCGTACGGAGCACCCCTTGCCCTGTACCAACGCTCCAGCACCTTGGTCGACGCCTACAAGCGCACCGACCTGGACGCCGCGCTTGGGCTCGGCATCTTCGCTCTGACCTCGCGCATCGTCGATCGCCCCGAGGCCTCGGAGGAGCTGCGCGCCAACGTCGTGTGGTGCCACGGCCTTCCTGGGCTCGACGTGCATCTGCGTGCCGAGGCGCTCGACGCGTTCCGTGCGGGACGCTCCATGCCGAACACGCAGGTGCTGACCGGCCAGCGCGGCAACTACTTCGCGCACGCGACTCGGCGTCTGCGGCCGGGGGAAGGCGCGCGCTGGCACCTGGTCGCCGATGTCGGACAGAGCCACGTGCAGCTGGCGGCCCTTCGCGAGCGCTTGTCCGCACCCGAGGACCTGGACCGCGCTCTGGAGCAGAGCCTCGAGCGCGCGTACGCATCCCTGCAGCGCAACGTAGCGAGCGCCGATGGTTTGCAGCACAGCGGCCACGCCGAGGTCGCGGCGCATCACGCCGCCAACGTGCTCTACAACAACATGCGCGGCGGCGTCTTCTCCGAGCACTACGCGGTGTCGCGCGAGGATTTCGTGGACTTCGTGCGCGTGCGCAACCGCGACGTCGCCGACCGGCAGCGGTCGCGTCTCGAGTCCTTGCCCGAAACGCTGACCGCCTTCGAGCTGCAGGAGATCGCACGCGAGACGAAAGATGACGACCTCGAGCGCCTGAGCTACGAGTACTTGCCGCTCTACTTCGGGCGCCGGCACGGGGACCCAAGCCGGCCTTGGAACACTTTCCGCATTGCCGTACGCGCGCCCGACGGCGGGCGCCTCCTGCGCTACGAGGGCAACTGGCGCGACATCTTCCAGAACTGGGAGGCGCTGGCGCACAGCTTCCCCGGCTTCCTGCCCGGCTTCATCGCCAAGTTCGTCAACGCCTCGACCGTAGACGGCTTCAACCCGTACCGCATTACACGCGACGGCGTCGACTGGGAGACGATCGACCCGCGCGACCCGTGGAGCCACATCGGCTACTGGGGGGACCACCAGATCGTCTATCTGCTGAAGTTTCTCGAAGCGTTGCCCCGGTATGCACCGGGGAGCCTCGAGGCGCTGCTGACGCGCGAGATCTTCGCCTACGCGGACGTCCCGTATCGGCTCGAGCCGTACGCGGACATCGTCCGCGATCCCCATCACACCATCCGCTACGACGCGGAACACGCCACGCAGGTGGCGTCGCGCGTCGAGAGCCTGGGCACCGACGGCCAGCTCGTGCACGACGCCGACGGCTCGATCTGGCACGTCAATCTTCTCGAAAAGCTGCTGGTGCCGGCGTTGTCGAAGCTGTCGAACCTCGTGCCGGACGCGGGCATCTGGATGAACACGCAACGGCCCGAATGGAACGATGCCAACAACGCGCTGGTGGGCCATGGCGTCTCCGTGGTGACGCTGTGCTACCTGCATCGCTACCTGAGCTTCCTTGCCGATCGACTGCAACGTCTCGATGCGCGCGAGGTCTCGCTGTCGGCTGAGGTGGTTGCTTGGATGCAGGAGCTCGGCGAGACCTTTGATGCGAAACGGGATTCGGGCGCGCGGCACAACGCGCGCGCACGCGTCCTGGACGCGCGCGGCGCAGCGTTCGAGCGTTACCGCGAGCGCGTCTATCGCGACGGCTTCTCGAAGAGCGTCACGATCGCCGTCGACGCGATCGAAGACGTCCTGCGGCGCGCGCTCGTCCAGGTGGAAGCGTCGATCCGCGCCAATCGGCGCGACGACGCTCTGTATCACGCCTACAACGTCCTCGATCGTGAAGACGACCGGCTCGAGGTGAAGCGGCTCGATCTCATGCTCGAAGGCCAGGTGGCGGCGCTGAGCTCGGGCCTGGTCGAGCCGCCCGACGCCGCGCGTCTGCTCACGGAGATGTTCGAGAGTCCGTTGTATCGCTCCGATCAGCGCAGTTTCCTGCTGTACCCCTGGCGTGAGCTGCCGCGCTTCGTCGATCGCAACGTCGTGCCGCGCTCGAGCCTCGAGCGCGTGCCGCTGCTCCGCGCGCTCGTCGATGCGGGGGACACCTCGATCGTCGAGCGCGATACGCTGGGCGCCGGCCGTTTCCACGCCGATTTTCACAACGCGCGCGACGTCGAGCGCGCGCTCGACAC
>JBFJHN010000464.1:0-3668 GCA_041613275.1 Candidatus Krumholzibacteriia bacterium
CGTGGGAAGGCCTCATCGTTGCCCTGGAACGCCACGGCAACAACATCTATCTGGTGCAGAAGCCGGTGCACTTCCAGGCCAGCGATCCCGATCACGAAGGTCAGGTGGACTTTGCGTTCGGCTCTTCGGTGCTGGCTTCGACCGAGATCGTCTCGATGCGCGAAGAAGATCAGGCGGTGCTCATCGACGTGCAGAAGTGGTTCGTGTCGGACATTTCCGGCATTGGCGAGGTCGTGCGCTTCACGGCGTCGACCGTTCCCGGCCGGCCCGGTCGCGCGCAGTTCGATGCCTCGCGCAGCTACTTCGAGTCGGTCAAGGTGTTCCCCGAGAACGTCAACATCCGCACCAAGCTCACGTTCCGCCCGGGCGAGACCGTCGCCCTGAACTCGGTGCCCGACCCGCGCTACATCCCCGTTTCCATCTTCACGGTGTTGGCCAAGCTGCCCGAAACGCCCATGGAGAAGCGTGAGGCCGACGACCGTGTGGGCTACTTCCTGACCGCGCACAAGGACTTCTCCAACAAGGAGAAGACCTTCTTCAAGCGCTACGTACGTCGTTGGCGCCTGGAGCCTGGCAAGCGCCACGGCGATCTGGTGGAGCCGAAGGAGCCCATCACGTACTACATCGACCGCGCCATTCCGAAGGAGCTGCGCCCGTACATCCAGGCCGGCGTCGAGGAGTGGAACGTCGCCTTCGAGAAGGCCGGCTGGAAGAACGCCGTGCGCGCCGATCTCCTGCCCGAAGAGGCCGACGCCGCGGACATCCGTTACGCGACGATTCGCTGGGTGGCCACCGACGTGCCCAGCTACGGCGCCATCGGCCCGTCGATGGTGGACCCGCGCACCGGCGAGGTGCTCGACGCAGACATCCTGTTCGATGCCGTGATCATGCTCGGAGCACGCAACGGTTGGCGCCGTCTGGTCGACCCGGCCGCCATCGTGGCGCAGATGTTCGACCCCGCCGGCATGGACAACGGCTTGTCGCGGCTGGGATTCGAGCACGTGAGCTTTGGGACGCAGCTGGCGATGCAGATGTCTTTGGTGCACACGAGCCTGGTGGCGCGCGGCGAGATCGCGGCCGGCGAGCCCGTGCCGCTCGAATACCTCGGTGAGTTCCTCAAGTGGGTCGTCATGCACGAGGTGGGTCACACGCTGGGCTTGCGGCACAACTTCCGCGGTTCGGTGGACACGCCGGTCGAGCGCTTGCACGACCGCGTGTGGACGGCCGAGAACGGTCTGGTGAACTCGGTGATGGAGTACCCGTCGGCGAACGTCGCGACCAACGGCAAGGCCAACGGGCACTACTACTCCACGACGGTCGGCACGTACGACCGCTGGGCCATCGCCTACGGCTACACGCCGGATCCGGCGCGCGCCCAAACACTGGCGCGCCAGGTCTCTGCCGCGGGGAACGCGTACGGCACCGACGAAGATCACTGGGTGTCGGGCGCACTGGATCCTTCGATCAACGCGTACGATCTCAGCAGCGATCCTCTGAGCTGGAGCCGCGAGCGCACCGGGCTCATCCGCGAGCTTTGGGCCCAGATGCCGAAGTACGTGCTCGAGGAGAACGGCCCGTACAACGAGCTCACGAGCGCCATCAACTGGCACTTGGGCAGCTACTTCGCGGCGATGATTCCGGCCGTCAAGTACATCGGCGGCCAGTACATGCACCGCGACCACGTCGGCGACCCCGGCGGCCGCCGTCCTTTCGAGGTCGTGCCCAAGGAGAAGCAGCGCGAGGCGATGGACCTCTTGCTGGAACGCATCTTCAGCGAGGAAGCGTTCGCCATCCCGCAAGACGTCATCACGCAGATGGGCCCATACCGGTGGAGCCATTGGGGCATCGGCAACAGCTTCGCCGGACGCATCGACTACCCGCTGCACGAGATCGCGACGAACATCCAGCGCGCGTTCCTTTCCCAGATGTTGCATCCATACCGGATGGCGCGCATCGCAGATGGCGAGATGAAGTTCGGCGCCGACGCGGTGTTGACCATGCCGGAGCTCATGGACGGCTTGACCCGCTCCATCTGGAGCGAGCTGCGCCGTGCGCGCAACATTCCCAGCATGCGACGCAACCTGCAGCGCGCGCACGTGGATCTGTTGACCACACTGCTCACGCGACCGCCGGGCCGGATGCCCGCCGACGCGCGCGCCGTCGCGCGCATGCAGCTGCGTGATCTCAAGCGGCAGGTCGGACGCGCGCTGAGTGCCGGCGGCAATCTGGACGCGTACACGCGTGCCCACCTCACCGAGATCGGCGAGCACATCGACCACGCGCTGGAGGCGGGGCTGGAAGTACGTCTGCGCGGTTGAACAAGGCGAGCCGTGCTGCATCGCGCGGCGCAAAGCGCGTCGGCGTGGCGTCACGCGGCTCGTGCCGAGAAGGATTTGCAAACATTTCGAGCCCCCGTGCGCACGGCGTGCGGGGGCTCGTCTTGTCTCAGAGGATGGCGTGATTCAAGCGGGCTCGCGCCGAGCGCGTCCGCCGCGTGTGCCATGCCCGTCCCCGGCGTCCGTCGCATGCGCGTCGGAGAGCGCATCCGGGTCGACCGATTCCAGCGCGTCGTCCGGCATGGGGCCCTCTGCTTGGGTGTTGGCGACCCATGCGGTACGGTCGATCCGCTGACCGGCCCAGATCGCCAGGAGCACCGAGGCACCGAAACAATAGATTCCCATCTCGGGTGCCATGCTCATGCCGCCGCCCATGGTCTGCACGCGCAGGAAGACGACCAGAATCGCAACCACGAACACGTCCAACATCGACCAGTGACCCGTGGCGCGCATCCAGCGATACAGCCGCGAGTTGTGCGGCCGCCAGCCGCCCCACAGCCCCATGAACAGGCTGAACAACTTGGTCACCGGGAAGACGAAGGTGAACAGCACCAGAACGACGCCCAGAACGTGATCCCCGTCGGTGAAGATGTTCCGAATCGTGCGCACCAGGCTGTACGACGTCGAGCGATCGATGAACGGCAGGAACTTGGTCTGAATCGTGGCCATGGGCGTGAACAGGCCCACGCCGTACAGGGCTGTGGCCAACGAGATGATCGTTCCGGTGACGGCGGTGGATGGAGACTTGGGAGGCGTCATTCGACCTTCCGCTTGGAGTCGCGCTCAACGATACGCCAAACGCGTCGCGCGGCGAACAGGTTACATGCGCTGCGGGCCCGCCGGGCAGCGTCGCGCACTCCCGGGCGCCGGCTGCGGCAGCCACGTTGGCGCTCTCGCAGACCCTCCTGTACACTGCCCAGGCTTTACACGGCCCACGCGGACGCCGTGAAACGCCGCACAGTCTAACAGGAAAGGGCGCCGGTCGAGATGAGGCGCAGGCAACGCAAGCCCACGTTCGAGCGTCGGGACGGCGCGTTGATCCTGCACCTTCCCTACTCCCTCGTGGCAGACCTGGAAGACACCATGTTGCCACGCCTGGATCGCGAGCTGGACTCGGGCTCGCGAGCGCTCATCGTCGACTTTGCCCACGTCGAGTTCGCCAACAGCGCCGGCATGGGCGTTCTCGTCATTCTGCTTCAACGCGCGAAGAAGCATGGTGTGCCGGTGGCGTTCGCGTCCATTTCGGGCCAACCGCGCGCGCTGTTCGAGCGCTTGGATTACGGGCGTCACGCGCCGCTGTACAAGACCGTGGAAGAGGCTCTGGCACACGGC
>JBFJHN010000465.1:0-3658 GCA_041613275.1 Candidatus Krumholzibacteriia bacterium
CGGCGACGTTGGCCTCGACCTCCTCGCGGGTGAGGAGCTGCCGCTCCTCGTCCTTGCCGGAGGGGTCGCCGATGAGGCCGGTGCCGCCGCCCATGACCACGATCGGCCGGTGCCCGGCCCGTTGCCAGAGCCGGAGGAGCTGGATGGGCACGAGGTTGCCGACGTGCAAGCTGCGGGCGCTGGGATCGAAGCCGCAGTAGCCGACCCGGCCCGGTGTCTCCAGGTGCCGCCGCAACGGCTCTTCGGCCGTCGCCTGGTAGAGGAGACCACGCCACGCCAGCTCCTCGAGTATGTGGCTCATGCGGGCGTCTCCGGTCAGTTGCCGCCCCCCCGCCGGATCGAATAGGGTAGCACCCGCGACGAACCGCTTCCGGGAAGAGGAGACGCCTCATGACATCCGATCCGAGCCTCCCTGCTCTGCCCCGCCGCGACGCTCTGTCTGCCTTTGGCGTGTGCGCAGCCGGCGTCGCTCTCGGAGTGCGCTGGGTGTCCGAAGTCATCACCCGGCTGTCGTACGGCGGTTCGAGCGACATGCTCGAGGCCGTGACGTCTGCTCCCATCTGGCTGCGCGTGTTCGTGCCGATGGCCGGCGCCGTCCTGGCGGGCCTGATCGTCGAACGCGCCGCGCGCCTGAGCGGCGGCGGCGGCTTCTCGGGGATCATGGAGGCGATCACGCTGCGCCGCGGCTTCGTGAGCGTGCGCCAGACGCTGCTCACCGCCGTGGCCTCGGTGTGCGCCATGGCCACCGGCGGGTCGGTCGGTCGCGAAGGGCCGATCGTGCAGCTGTCCTCGGCGCTCGGATCGCGCCTGGGGCGCTCGTTCCGGCTCGCGGAGAAACGTATTCGCGTTCTGGTGGCGGCGGGCGCGGGCGCCGGCATGGCCGCCGCGTACAACACGCCCATTGCCGCCACGTTGTTCGTCCTCGAGGTGGTCGCGGGCAGCTTCTCGACCGACCTTCTCGGTCCCACCGTCGTTGCCGCCGTCACCGCCACGATCATCGCGCGCATCTTCGTCTGGCAAGGACCCATCTACGAAGTCCCCGAGTTCGTCCTGCGCACTCCGCAGGAGCTGTTGCTCTACGCGCTGCTCGGCCTGGCCACCGGGCTCGCGGCAGCGTTCTTCATGGGCTCGCTGCGCTACGGCGAAACCAGCTTCGGCCGGCTGCGCGTGCCGCGTTGGGCGCGTACAGGTCTGGGCGGTCTGGCCGTGGGCGTGCTCGCGATCGGACTTCCGGAGATCACGGGGAACGGCTACGAAACCCTGGTCGATATCCTCAACGAGCGCGTCGGGCTCACTCTCCTGGCGCTTCTCCTGCTCGCGAAGATCATCTCCACGACGGCCTCGGTCACGTCGGGGAGCCCGGGCGGCGTGTTCACGCCAACGCTGTTCATTGGCGCCGCGGTCGGCGGCTCGTTCGGAGGCATCGCACACCAGCTCTTCCCCGATTCGACGGCGTCCATCGCGTCGTATGCGTTGGTCGGCATGGGCACGCTCCTGGCCGCAACCTCGCGCGCGCCGATGACGGCGACCGTGCTCATCGCCGAGCTCACCGGGGACTACGTCGTGGTTCTGCCGCTGCTGCTGTCGTGCGGGATCGCCGCAACGGTGACCCACCGCATGGACTCGGTGTACACGCGCGAGCTGCGCAGGCGCGGCATCGAGTGGGAGGGCACGCTCGAGCAGAAGATCGTCAACTCGATGAAGGCGCGCGACCTCATGCGCACGGACGTGACCCTGCTACGCCCCAACACCACGTTCGAGGAGGTCGTCCGTCTGTTCACCACGACGCGCAGGCCGACGCTGTACGTCGGTGACGAGCAGGGAAACTTGAGCGGCGTCATCGAGCTGCACGCCGTCAAGAGCATCCTCGCCGTGCAGGAGCTGTCGAACCTGCTCATTGCGGGCGACCTGGCCGAGCCCGCGCGCTCGGTGCCCGCCGACGCCTCCCTGGCCACGGTGAACGAGAAGCTGTGGTTCATCGACACGGGGGAGGTCGCGGTGGTCGAGGATGGCCCCGGATCACGCTTCCTCGGTGTGGTGACGCGCCGCGACCTGCTCGGGTTCCTCGATCGCGAGATCCTGCGCCGCAACCTGCTGCTCGGCGAGGTGCACTGGCGCGACGGGCTCGAAAAAGGCGTCGACTACCTCGAGCTCCCGGAGGGCTATCGCCTCCAGGCGGTGCGCGTGCCGCGTCCCCTGGTCGGCAAGACGCTGGCTGCGGCCGAGATCCGCGCGCGCCACGGCCTCAACGTGATCGCGGTGCAGAAGACGGACGGCGGCGGCAACCAGCAGCGCTATCCGCCGAACCCCAGCTACGTCCTGCAGACGGGCGACGATCTCATCGTCGGCGGCACCACGCCTGACGTCGAAGCCTTCGAGAAGCTGCGCAGCTGACCTCAGACCACGCCGCGAGCTTCACGCTGTACGTGACAGTCGGTTGCTACTGTCACGCTCGCGCGCCACGCCGGAGACGCGGCGCGACGTTTCGGCTCACGTCCACGTGGAGCGCTCCCGCTGCGGGAGTGCTCGGAGGGCATTGCTCACTCGGGCTCGTTCATCAGGATGGCTTCGAGGCGCTCGAGCACCGCGGGGCTGAGCTCGACGGCCGCACTGGCCGCGTTCTCCGAGACCTGTTGCGGGCGCGTGGCCCCCATGATGACGCTGGCCACGTTGGGCAGGCGCAGGCACCAGGCAAGCGCAAGCTGTGACAGCCGGATGCCGATGTCATCGGCGACCTGCTGGAGTGCCGCCACGCGACGGAAGTTGTCCTCGCGCATGCGCGGGCGCAGGAAGCGGCCGTACTGCTCGTGCGCGGCGCGCGAGCCCGCGGGCACCTCGCCGGCCACGTACTTGCCGGTCAGCAGCCCCTCCGCAAGCGGGCTGAAGACCACCTGCGACACGCCCTCCCGCTCGCACGTGGGAACGACCTCGAGCTCGATTTCGCGCTCGAGCATGTTGTACGGCGGTTGGTTCGAGATCGGGGCCACCGCGTTGGTGGCTTGCGCCACGCGCACGGCGTCGACGATTTGGGCCGCGCTCCAGCAGCTCACACCCCAATAGAGGATCTTCCCCTGGCGTACCAGATCGTCCATCGCGCGCACGACCTCGGTGACCGGGGTCTCGGGATCGTAGCGATGACACTGATACAGATCGATGTAGTCGGTCCGGAGCCGACGCAAGCTGGCCTCGACGGACTCGAACACGTGCTTGCGAGACAGTCCGCGATCGTTGACGTTGTCGGACATCGGCCAGAAGAGCTTGGTGGCGAGAACGAGATCCGACCGGCGGGTGTCCACGAGGATCTCGCCCAGCATGGATTCGGCCTCGCCGCCCGCATACATGTCCGCCGTATCGATGAACACGACGCCAGCGTCGATTGCGGTGCGCACGCAACGCACGGCCGTCGACATGTCCACACCCGAGCCGTAGGTCATCCAGCTTCCGAGTCCGACACGGCTGACCTTGAGGCCCGACCGGCCCAGGTTGGTGTAGGTCATGGACATGGTGCCTCCACAGCGCACGAGTTCGATGCTGTCGTCGTTTGGATCGTCTCATTATCCCGCTTTGGATGCGCTCGTGCAACGTCCCCCGCAGGTGCGTACGCACGGCAGAGGGTTGCGTCGTAAGCCAAAGTACGGCCGCCCAGACTGGCTCGACA
>JBFJHN010000466.1:0-3653 GCA_041613275.1 Candidatus Krumholzibacteriia bacterium
CGAGAGCCGCGTGCGGGTCGAAGGCCACACCGACACGCACGGCACCGACGCCGCAAACCACAAGCTGTCCAGCGAGCGTGCGCAAGCGGTGCGCCAGTACCTCGTTGCGAACATGGGCATGGACATCTCGAGAATCGAAGCGGTCGGCTACGGGGAGTCGCGTCCGGTGGCGACGAACGAGACTGCGGAAGGGCGCGCGCGCAACCGACGCATCGACGTGGTCATCACGCCGAACCTGGAACGTGTTTCGACGCGTTGATCGACGCAGTCCACGCGGAGAAACGCGAAACGCCCGCTCCGGGAATCCGGGGCGGGCGTTCTAGTTCATGCGCGCGCGATGGCGCTCGGGCTGGACGTCACACGTGCTCGCGGGGGACAGCGCGATTCCAACGTCGTGACGCGACGCGGGTCTCGCCTTCCCAGGCGTCGAACTGCGCGTCGAGCACGAAGCTGTCCGGGGTCGCGTGCAGGGCGACGCGCGTGTACACGCGCACTTTCCAAGCGGCGCGCCGAGATCGAGCACTTCACCGTGGCGCGGCGCGCGCCGACAGCGGATCGTCGTCGCGGATGGAGAAGCGCTGGATCACGCCATGCCCGCGCTCCAGCTGGATGTCGTCGACGCGCCACGAGGTGGGCTCGTCGTCGTCGTCGATATCGGCGCGCACGGTCACCACCGTTTCGCCCGTCGCAGGATCGCGCCGCAGGTCGCGCTGCACGCCGCCCTGGGCGAGATCGGTGAGCGGAGCTTCGGGTGCTGCCTGAGGCGGCTCGAACGGCGGAAGACGCGCGTCTTCGTCGCGCGGCGGCCGCTTCGGCAGCTCGAGGGAGCTCGCCGCGGTGGCGACACGCAGCGTGGCTGGGGCAGGGGACGGCCAGACGATCGGCCAGTAGCTCGTCGACACGGCGAGACGGATGCGGTTGCCGCGCTCGAAACGGTGTGCCACATCGTTGAGGCGCACGCGCACCGTCACGGGCTCGTGCGGGTCGAGCGCACGTGGGGAGTCGTGGCCGTCCCGATGCGTGAGGTTGAGCAAGCCGTAGGTCACGCGCGTCGAAGCACCGTCCGGCCAAACCTCGTTCAGGCGCACGGCGACGAAAGCGTCGGGGCGGTTGCTCGTCAGCTGCAGTGTCACCTCCGGCGCACCGAGGATCTCGAGCGTGTCAACGAGCGGCGCGCTGTCGAAGCACGCCGAGCGTTCGTCGTCTTCGGTCTGATCGTCGGGCGACTCGCCCTCGATGCCGAAGCCGCACCAGGCGCCGGCGGCAAGGCCGACGCTCTGCGGCGTGTGCACGTCGACGGTGGCGTCGGGCGCCGGGGCGTCGCCGCTGGCAGCGGGTGCGCGCAAGACGCCCGGCTGCATGTCGTAGCGCAGGCTCTCGATGCGCGCGCTCGGCCACGCGTCCTCGACCACCCAGCGTCCGGGGCGCTCGTCGTAGAACGAGCGCGGTCGCACCGGCTCCTGCATCCAGGCGCGATACGCGGGCTCGGCTTCGATGCCGTTGTCGACGTCGCGCAGCCAGCGGTCCCACCAGCGGCGCGCCTCCTGCAGGAATCCGATGGCCGGACCCGGGACGCCTTCGTGCGGGTACAGATGCGCCCAGGGTCCGACGAGTCCCTTACTGGGCACGCGCAACCCGGCCAGCAGGCGGGGCACGGCGTTCGAGTAGCCGTCGGCCCAGCCGCCGACCGCGTACACCGGGCACTGGATGGACTCGAAGTCTTCGCACACCGAGCCATGCCTCCAGTACGCGTCCCGGTGTGGATGCCGCAACCAGATCTCCGGGAACAACGGCGTGTGCTCGAGCCGCTCCAACCAGCGCGCGCGCCAGCCGTCGCCGACCAACTGGGGGTCGGGGGGCAGCGTGTTCAGGCTCAGGAGCACCGAGCCCCAGATGAGGTTTTCGTTCAGCAGGCAACCGCCCATGTAATGGGCGTCGTCGGCGTAGCGATCGTCCGTCGAGCACACGCTGAGCACGGCCTTGAGCTCGGGCGGCCGGCGTGCGGCCACCTGCAACGCGTTGAAGCCTCCCCAAGACTTGCCCATCATGCCGACCGCTCCGCTACACCACGGTTGTGCGGCGATCCAGCGCAACACTTCCAGCGCGTCATCGTGCTCGCGTTCGAGGTACTCGTCGAGAAGCAGGCCGTCCGAGTCGCCCGAGCCGCGCAGGTCGACGCGCACGGCCGCGTAGCCGTGTCCGGCGAACCAGCGATGCATGGGCTCGTCGCGCTCGCGCGTGCCGTCGCGCTTGCGATACGGGATGTACTCGAGGATGGCGGGGACGGGCGAGGTCTCGGCGTTCGCGGGCATCCAGATGCGCGCCGCCAGCCGGCAGCCGTCGGAGAGCGGGATCCAGCAGTTCTCGATCTCCCGCACCGCGTGCGGAAACTCGTGGACGATCTGCACGCACCAACCCCCGGGGGTGTTCGGTTGACGTTCACGCGGGGACGCGCGAAAGGTGTATGGTAGCCGGTTCGCGGCAGGGCGGCGGGTCGCACGCGCAGCCGGACGCGACGAGCGGAGTGTAACGGTTCTGTCGAACGCCCGTGAGGCGAACGGTGAGGTTTCCATGTCTCCACGGCGCAAGGTGCTCTTCGTGTTCCCGACCGATTGGGACGCACGGCAGCTCGAAGCGTGCCGTGCACGCTGGGACACGCGTTTCGAGATCGTGTACGCCCAGCCCACGGATTGGGATTGCCCGTGGAACCTCGACATTCTCGACTGGATCGAGCAGCACGTGCGTCGCTGGGATGGCGCGCTGGCCGGTGTGATGAGCTCGAGCGATTACCCCGGCGCCACCGTAGCGGCAGCGCTGGCGCAGCGCCTCGGTCTGCCGGGACCGGCGCCGCAGACGGTTCTGGGCTGTTCGCACAAGTTCGAGGCGCGTTGCCTGCAACAGCGGCTCGTGCCGGAAGCGACGCCGAACTTCGACGTCCTCGATCCCGACGATCCGTCATCCGAGCCGCGCACGACCGGCTACCCGTGTTTCGTCAAGCCCGTCAAAGGTGCGTTCTCGGTGATGTCGGGCCGCGTCGAGTCGCGCGAGGCGCTGCATGCTTTCTTCGAGCGTCCTGCGGCCCGCAGCTTTCGCAGCGAGTTCGTGCACATGTTCAATCAGCTCGTGCGGCGCTTCACGCAGTTCGAGACCGACGGCCGCGCCTTCATCGCCGAGGAGATTCTCGACGGAGTCCAGGTGACGGTGGAGGGCTACGCCACGGATGACGACGTGGTCGTTCTGGGGATCACCGATTCCGAGCTCGATCCGCGCACGCGCAGCTTCGTGCGCTTCGTCCATCCTTCCGCTCTGCCGGAGCCGGTGCAGGCGCGCATGTGCGACATCGCGGCGCGCGTGGTGCGCGGCGCCGGCCTGTGGCGTTCGTTCTTCAACATCGAAATGACCTACGACGCGCGGCACGACCGCGTGCGCATCGTCGAGATCAATCCGCGCATCTGCGGTCAGTTCGGCGATCTCTACGAAAAGGTTTCCGGGCGCAACAGCTACGAGCTGGCGCTCGAGCTGGCGACAGGGGATGTGCCCGACGCACCGCTGCCGGGAAGCGGGGACTTCGCCGTGGCGGCCAGCGTGCCGCTGCGCGTCTTCGAGCCCGTGCGCGTGGCGCGCGCTCCCGAGCGCGACGACGTTGTCGCCGC
>JBFJHN010000467.1:0-3638 GCA_041613275.1 Candidatus Krumholzibacteriia bacterium
CACGCTGTGCTCGCCCAGGAGATAAGAGCCCAGGCTACCCCCGTGCTCCAGCGGTGCGTCGCCGACGTCCCGCGCCGAGAAGTCGGCGCGATCGGTGGTGAAACCCCACACGCCGAGCGCCAGCTTCGTCCGAAGGGGACCGCGCAGCGACGCTTCACTTGCGTGACGCGCTTCGGGGCCAGGCTCCGCATGGTCCGCCGTCCGGTACGTCCGCACGCCGGACTCGACAACCCACAGACCGCCGTCGCCGTCGCCCAGCATGATGCTGTTGCGCCTTGGATGTTTCGGATCGCCGGGAACTCCATCCGCCACCACGCCTTGCACGTAGACCTTGTCTGCGAGACGTACGCGTGCCCGCACGGCCAGAGACGTCACGGGGAAGATCGACGGCCCGTTGCGTCCCGAAAGGCCGAAGTCCGCACCGATACCGTGCGAGCTGTGCGAGAAGAGCGCCGCGCTGGGGATGACGTCGAACTCCGCGTTGACGTCGTACAACCCCGCGCGTACGGAGGCGCGGGGGTGCGCAAACCTTTGCTCGATCCAGGCCTCGTACGCCCGCCACGTGGTGGGAGCCTCGATGTTCGAAACCGCCTGCAAGTCTCCGACGATCTCGCTGGGATTGCCCCCGTGATTGGCGAGGACGTACAGCCAGCCGGTTGCTCCGCGCCAGCCTAGCAAGCGCTCGAGATCGAGCTGCGCGGTGAGATCGAGGTTGTCGAGCAGCTTGGTGTCCTGCTCGATACCACCCGAGACGTTCGAGAACAGCTCGACGGTGTAACCGAGCCCGAGTTCGAGCCCGCGTTCCTGCAAAGTCGTATGTGCGCGCGCGAGCGCGTTCTGGGGCGCTTCGTCCTCGGCCCACGCCGCGGTATGACCGAGGGGCGCGAGCACGAGCAGTCCGATCCACGCCAGAAAGGCGCTTCGGCACCTTTGACCCGGGGAATTCGCTCGAAGGGCTCGTTGCAACAGCGTCACCGCGCTCGTTGGGCGCTCGCGAACTCGGAGCCGCCGTCTCGGGGTTGTGAGGATGTCACCGTAGCACAACATGCCGGGAGTGCGCTGCACATCAGCGGCCGCCACAGCCTGCGTCATGGTACCAAGCGCGGACGTGCAGGACCGTGTCACTAAAGCGTGACGAACGAGCGCTCCCACGTGTGCGTGAACACGAACTCAGCGATCGGGCGCCGACCCTTGGGCTGCTGGTCGTCGCGCTCCTGGAACTTGTCGTCCACGTCGGGATTGGCACCGTGATACCCGATGGCAAGCCCGGTGAGGACTTCGTATCCGTCCGGGATCTCGAACACGTCCTTCGCGCGCTCGGGCAGAATGCCGATCATCTGGTGCACGGAGATCCCGCGCTTGGTCGCCTCGAGGGTGAGGTTCGCCGACGCCAGTCCCAGGTCGTGCTCTGCGGCGCGATTCGGCTTGTCGTTGCGCGCGAAGCGGGTGCTGACCGCGCCCAGAACCAGCACGGGTGCGTGCTGCGCCCAGTCGCGATTGGCTTCCACCAGGCAAGACAGAACGCGCTCGAATCCTTCGCGATCGTCCCGTGTCGCCACGATGTAGCGCCACGGCTGCTCGTTGTACGACGAGGCGGCCCAGCGCGCGGCCTCGAACAGGGACAGCAGGTCTTCCTTGGAGACGTCACGATCGGCGAACACATACGGGCTCCAGCGCTTCTGGATGGCTGCGGAGATGGGATGGTCGGTCTGGCGTTCCAAGTCGCTCACTTGCGTTCCCCCTTGCATCGTGTTGAGACGGCTCATCGTAGCGGGAGTCTACTCGCACCCGCCGACCAATCGACGTACAAAGAATGTCCGCAGCCTGCACACGGAGTGTCGGCCGCCCCTCGGCGCCAGCTCGCGGGCGAGCGTCTCAAGTGAAGTCTTGGGAACGGCTTGGGACGTCCGGTGGGTTCGGCACGCTTGCTGTTGAGAGCTTCCGTGGAACCCGTTCGCGGCAACGCATGCGAACGGACAACCCCGGAGGCTTCGATCATGCGTGTGAAGAGCGCGATCCGCGTCCGCCGCGCCATCCGCGACCGCAGCGCGCTCGGCGTGCTCGCGCGTTGCGCGGCCCTCCTCGTTCTCCTCGTGTCGTTTTCGTTCGCCGCTGTGTGGGCAGGCGACGTCGCGTGCAAGAAGTGCGACGCGACGATCTCCGACACGGCGAAGTTCTGCAGCGCGTGCGGGGAACGCACCGACGCAAAGCGTGCCGCCCACCCTTGGAGCCAGCGCGCGAAAGACACCACCGTCACCGATTCGGCAGCGACCCGCGCGTCGGCGGCGACGCAAGTCGCAGCCGCAGCGAACGACGACGAGGCTCACGCAACTCTGATCAACTATCCGATCGCGCTGCGGCCCGACGGCATTCTGCTGCCGCCCCGCCTGTTCGACTCCCCGACCGGCGACATCCTCCCCTCGCTCGGCATGCACGCAGGCGGCGGCACCGCGTTCGGGTTCAGCGACGAGTCGGAGCGTACCGAGCGCTGGGTGGTGTCATTCGGTCTCGGCGGCGCGGGAGAGGCCATGATCGCCTCGTCCAACATCATTCACATCGCGGTACCGGAATCGCAGCCGCTCTTGGGGCTGCGCCTGCGTGTCCCCGTGGGCTGGGCCGGCGACCGCGTGGCCGAGCACCTGCACGTGGCGTTCAACGCCGCTGCCACGGGGGACCGGGATTTCACGACCACGAATCCGTTCTTCGCTCTGGATGATCAGGAGGTCCTGGATCTGCGCTACAAACATCGCGAGACCACGGTCGGCGTCGCCGGCACCTGGAAGTGGGACCGCGCACGCGTGCACGGCATCGTGCACTGGACCGACCTGCGCTTCCAGGACGTGAACTTCAGAACGGAGCAAGCCGCCCGGGTGATGGGCGTGAACGAGAAGGACGTACATACGAGCTTCGGCGTCGGCTTCGACTATCGCGCCAATCCCAAGACGTTCTTCCTGGCCGAGCTGCGCACGGCCCCGCAAATCAACTTCATCGCGAATCCGGGAAAGGTCGAGGTCGCAAGCCAGACGGAGTACACGATGGGTCTGCGTTTCTTCCTCGATCCGGTCATCGCGCTGGACGCCAACGTCAACATCGACGACGAAGCCCTGGGGCTGGCCGACATGGAGATCGGCTTCGGCGTGCATCTGGTTCTCGAGCCCCGACGCACGCGCTAAGCGGTCCGGGGCGCGGCAGCGTCCTGCGGGATGCAGAAGCCTGCCGCGCCCCGCCGCACGGTTCCCTCGCACGAGCCAACGTGCGGCCCGGTTGCCTCGCACGATGGCGAAGGCAGCCCCGGTTCCCTGCACGATCGGACGAAGCGACTGCTATCATGAACGGGCCGACCGTTGTGTGGTCCGCTCGGATGGCGCCGCATCCACCGCCATCGTGTCGGCGAGGAGAACTGCATGCCACGACACCTCGGGCTTTTCAGCCTTGCAGCACTTCTGGGCGCCGCGCCCCTGGCGGCAACTCCTACGACGGTGCGCGTCGCGACCAACCTCACGCGCCCCTTGTTCGTCACCGCGCCGCCGGGAGACGCGGAGCGACTGTTCATCGTCGAGAAGGCCGGTTTGATCAAGATCCTGCGCGGCGGCGCCGTGCTGGCGCGACCGTTCCTGGACATCCGATCGCTCGTCGAC
>JBFJHN010000468.1:0-3617 GCA_041613275.1 Candidatus Krumholzibacteriia bacterium
CCCCAGGTGTCCGGGCACGCACACGAAGGGGACGTGCCGATGCAGCACTCCCAGCGGGGATCGTTGGGGTCGAAGCTGCACAGCAGCGCGCGCACGGCGACGTGCGTCACGCGTCGGCTGGTCTCGGAGCTCTCGTACACGGCATTGTTGTCGGAACGCACGACGTCGCGGCGGATCTCGTCTTCGAGCGTCGGCGTGCCCGCGTACCAGCGCACCTCGACGCTCCAGTCCGAGCGCCGGTGGATGTCGCCGGTGGCGAACTTGTGCATGGTGAGCCCGCGCACCAAGGAGACGTTGGGATCGTCATCGGGTTCTTGCGTCGGATCCTCGACGTCGGGTCCGAGGGTCGAGAAGCATCCGGCGAGCAAGAAGAGCGCGAGCGGGACGAAGACGGCGCGATGCCGGGCCACGGTTCGGTGCGTGCGGCGCATCCCGGACCTCCGTGGTGGGGCGGCTTCCGGTCACCGCCGTACCGTCGAAAATAGCCCGCGACATGCATGCGTGCAACCCGCCGCGTCGCGGCACTGCGGAACGCTCAGCGTCCGTCGACGGCGCGCCGCAGCATGGCGGGATACAGCGCGTAGAACTCGGTGGCGCGCACGGCGTCGTCCAACGGCACCTGGTCGAGCAGCGAGTGCGCCCAGATCTCGTCGGACGGCGCGAAGCCAATGCACGGAATGCCCGCTTTTCCCGCCCAGTAGATTCCGTTCGTGCTGAAGTTCCAGCGGCCGATCTCGGCCGGCTTGTCCCAGAGCGTCTCGACCGTGCGCGCACCGGCCTGCACGACGGGGTCGTCTTCCGGCGTCGCCCATGCGGGGAAGTACTTGTCGACCTCGAAGACGAAGCCCGTGTAGCTGGGCTCGTCGTACCACATCTCGTGGAACTCGACGTTCTCCGCGCCGGGAAGCGCCCGCAGCTCTTCCAACGCCGATTCCTTGGTTTCTCCGAAAGTCATGCGCCGATCCAGGTACACCGTGCACTCGTCGGGCACCGCGTTGATCGAGGGGCTCTTGCTCTCGATGATGCTGGCGACGACCGTGCCCTTGCCGAGGAACGCGTCCTCGCGAATGCGCCCGTTGTAGCTCTCGAGGCTCTGCAGGAACCGGGACATCTTGTAGATGGCGTTCTCGCCACGATCGGGCATGGCGGCGTGCGAGGACTTGCCCTTGGTGACGCATCGCAGCTCGATGCGGCCGCGGTGGCCCCGGTACACCTTCATGTCGGTGGGCTCGCCGATGACCACGTAGTCGGGCTTGATCCCTTCCGTTTCGACCAGCGCGTGCGGCGCGATGCCGTCGCACCACTCCTCCATGTTGCCAAAGTAGTAGCCGGTCCAGCCCTCGAGCAGGCCGAGCTCGCGCGCGATCCACAGGCCGTAGATCATCCCGGGGGTGGAGCCCTTCTCGTCACAGGCCCCGCGCCCGAAGAGGATGCCGTCTTCGACCTTGCCCTCGAACGGGTCCCACTTCCAGGCGGACTCGTCGCCCAGGCCGACCGTGTCGATGTGGCTGTCGTACAGAAGCTTGCGGGGGCCCTCGCCGATCCGCCCTAGGATGTTGCCCATCTTGTCGAAGCGCACCTCGTCGAATCCAAGCTTGCGCATCTCGGCGGCGCAGCGCTCGCCGACCTCACCGATGCGTCCGTCCATGCTGGGGATGGCGACGATTTCGCGCAGGAACCGCAGCATGGCGTCGCGGTGCTCCTCGACCCGGGCGCGAACTTGCGGCGTGACTTCCTTGAGATCCGTGGCCGACATGGACAATCCTCCGAAATGAAGTGGAACGCGCCAGTCTAGCATGGCGCGCGAGGCGGTGAACATCACGGGAGTCGTCCACGATGAGCGCGGCGGGAGAGTCTGGTCTGTTCGTCCAAGACGGTCTGGTGATTCCGGACGCCGAGATCGAGGTGCGCGCGACACGCGCCGGCGGGCCGGGCGGGCAGAACGTCAACAAGGTGAGCACGCGCATCGAGCTGCACTTCGACGTCGAGGGCTCGAGCGTGCTCAGCGCGTCGCAGAGGCGCCGCATCCAAAGCCGACTGCGCACGCGCATCAGTCGCGCGGGAGTACTGCGCGTCGTGTCGCAAAAGCATCGGACGCGGACGCAGAACGCAAGCGCCGCGCGTGAGCGCCTCGCCGAGCTGCTGCGCGAAGCGCTGCACGTGCCGCGCGCGCGGCGTGCGACACGCCCGACGTCGGGCGCGCGCAAGCGACGACTGGATCAGAAACGGCGACGTGCGGACACCAAACGCCAGAGACGCCGCCCGACAGACGAGCACTGAACGGCGCTCAGCGCAGCAGCAGCATCTTGCGCGTCGCGCTGTCCGAGCCCACGCTCAAGCGATAGAAGTAGACGCCGCTCTGCACCGGGCGCCCCGCGTCATCACGGCCGTCCCACAGCGTGCGATGGATCCCGGGAGTCTGCGCGCCGCGCACCAGAGCACGCACCCGCCGCCCGCGCACGTCGAAGACGTCGAGGCGCACGGCGACGCGCGCCTCCGGGCCGCCCAACGGCACGCCGTACTCGATCCGGGTGACCGGGTTGAAGGGATTCGGAGCGTTCTGATGCAGGAAGGCACGTGCCGGCACGCCTTGCGTGACATCGCGGTTCGGCACGTCGGTCGGGGTTTGCACGCGGTGCGCGTAATAGCCCGTGCGTTGCGCGTCATGCTTGAACGTCGGCCACTGCGCGGCCGCGGCATCGTACGGTGCCGTGAAGTCCCACACCCACAGGTTCTGGTCCCAGCCTGCGAGCGCCATGTCGATGTCGCCGTCGCCATCGATATCGTCGGCAAAGGGCACCGCGCGGATCTCGCCGCCCACGTTGATCGGGAAGCCTGGGAGAGCGTTGCCGGTCCAATCCCAGCCGTACAACAAGCCGCCCTCGTTGCCGAAGACGATGTCGGGGACGCCGTCGCCGGAAAAGTCGGCCACGATCGGCGAGCTCTCCGACGTGTGCGCGTCCACGAGACGGGGCCAGCCCGGCAGCACGGTGCCCTGCGCGTCGTACACCTGCACGGCCGAGTTGGTCGCGGCGTTGTTCGCCACCACGATCTCGAGCTGGCCGTCGAAGTCGAAATCCGCCAGCGCGGGCGAAGGCGAGATCGGGTTGCTCGAGACCGTCAGCGCGACCGGCCACCCGGGCAGCGGATCCCCCGTAGCGACGTCGATCACATGCACCGCGTCGCTCTCGCTGACCACGACGACATCCGGGCGGCCATCTCCGTTGACGTCACCGATCGCCGGGCTGGAGAGAAACGCGGCGCCGAGCGACATGGGGAAGTTTGCGTTGACGTTCGTGCCGTCGGCGTTCCAGATGTACAGCGTCCCGTTCGGCGCCGGGTAGACGATTTCCGCCTGCGGATCGCCGTCGAAGTTGGCGAACGCGGGCGAGCAGCGCGTCCACGTGCCCAAGCCGCTCTTGAACGCCGCCGATGCGCCCATCGGCGTGCCGTCGTGGTTCCACGCGTACAAATTGCCGTCCTTCGAAGGCGCGAGGAGCTCCGCCCACCCGTCGCCGTCGATGTCGTAGGCCGCCGGTGAGCCCCAGAAGCCGAGTGTCGCCGCGCCGGGGTTGGGCAGCTGCGGCCATCCGGCGACGATGCTGCCGTCGCCGCGG
>JBFJHN010000469.1:0-3614 GCA_041613275.1 Candidatus Krumholzibacteriia bacterium
GCGACCGCAAGACCGGCCGTGAGCTTGCCGACGGAAAGGCGCTGCTCGAAAAGGGTGAGATCGATCTCCAGAGGCTCGATGAAGCCGTCGACGCCATGTGCACGAAGCTGCTCTACACGATGCCCGATTGTCTGATCAAGACGATCGAAAGCCTCCGCAAGCACAAGCTGCAGCACTGGGATCGAAATCGAGAAACGAATCGTGCTTGGCTGTCGCTCAACATGATGACCGAGGCCAATGCCGGTTTTCGCGCCTTTGCGCACGGCACCAAGTCCGAGCGTGAGGTCGACTTCGTCTTGCTGCGCCAGCGCCTCGCCCAAGGTGTCGGATGGAGCGAGGATCTCGTTCAGGAGATCGCACCGTGGGTTCCAAGAACTCGGGGGTGACCCATGTCACGCGAGTCCACAACGCTCTCGGATCTCGGTCATTTGAAGCTGAACTTCGAACACGAAGGGCGCGTGGCGCGCTTGACGCTGAATGCGCCACGCGCCAACGTGATCGACCTCGACATGATGTCTTCGCTGCGACACGCCTTCACCCTGCTCGAGACGCGCGCCCGCCTGCGAGCCGTCGTGTTGGATGCCGCGGGGCCACACTTCAGCTTCGGGGCCAGCATTGCCGAGCATCTTCCTGAGCACGTCGAAACGACGCTGCAACAGCTGCACGACCTCCTGCGCCTTCTGCAAAAGGCCGTGGCTCCCACGATTGCCGTGGTCCAGGGGCGATGCCTCGGCGGTGGCCTCGAGCTCGCGCTCGCGTGCGATCTCATTCTCGCCGACGAGAACGCGGTGCTCGCGTGCCCCGAGATCCAGCTCGGCGTCTTCGCGCCCGCTGCGTCCACGCTTCTGCCGCTGCGCATCGGCTCCGGGCGCGCGGCGCAGAGCCTGCTGACCGGGGCGGAATGGAAGGGCAGCGACGCTCTCGGCATCGGTTTGATCGACCGAGCGGCCCCGGAAGGAACTCTCGAGAGCGTTCTGCAAGCATGGCTCGAACACGACTTCCTGCCCCGCTCCGCCGCCGGGCTCAAACATGCGGCGCACGCCAATCGCTGGCAGAAGACGCAGGCGCTGGACGACGTGCTCCCCCAGCTGGAACGCATGTACGTCGACAAGCTCACGCGCGAACCCGACGGGTTCGAAGGAATCCGCGCCTTCATCGAGAAACGCCAGCCGCGTTGGCACGACGAGCGAGGGGAATGATGCGCCCCGCGCTTGCAGAGCTCGTCAAGCGTGCCGAGCGTCTGTACGAGGACGTCGATCTCACCGCCGTCCACCATTGGAAGGACGCCGTCGCAGGACGCCGCGCCCTCGGCGCGATGCCGGTCTACGTGCCTCGTGAGCTCATTCACGCAGCGGGAATGCTCCCGGTCAGCGTGTTCGGGGGCGGCGATCAGATCGAGATCATTCGCGGTGACGCGTACTTCCAAAGCTACATTTGTCACATCCCGCGCAGCACCATCGAGCTGGCCATCACCCGTCGCTTCGATGCGCTGGACGGCATGCTCTTCCCTTCCACGTGCGACGTCATTCGCAACCTCTCCGGGATGTGGACGATGCTGTTCCCGAACCTCTACGTGCGCTATGTCGACGTGCCGCAGAACTTCGATCGCTCGGTGGGCGGCGAATTCTGGCTGCACGAGCTGCGTTCGCTTCTGGACGATTTCGCGCGCCTGGTGCACCGCGACGTGCGTGACGAAGACGTCGCTCGATCGATTGAGGTTTACAACCAAAACCGCCGTGCGATTCGCGATCTGTATCGATTGCGCAGCGAGCGCCCCTGGATGTTCCCAACCTCGGAGACGTACTTGTTCCTCCGCGCGGGCGCCGTCCTGCCCCCCGAAGAACACACCCAGCTGTTGCAGCAGTACACCGACGCTGTGATGGACGAGACCGAGCGCGCGGAGCTCGACTCGAGTCGTGTCGTGATCGTCGGGACGTTCTGCGAACAACCGCCCCTGGCCCTTCTGCGCACGCTCGAGCGCGCGGGATGCTGGATCGTGGACGACGATCTCCTGCTGGGCCTGCACGGCTTCGTGGACGACGTGGAGATCTCCGGCGACCCGGTGCGCAATCTGGCCGACGCGTTCCTGGAGCTCGGCATTCCCACGGCTTCGCGCTACGAGCCCGGACCCGACAAGGGCGCGGCGCTCGTGGCGTCCGTGCAGCGCCACAACGCCGAAGGGGTCATCTTCTGCGCGCCAAGCTTCTGCGACCCAGCACTGCTCGATCAACCCATGCTGATCGCGGCGCTCGAACGCGCGGGGATCCCGCACACGCAGTTCAAATATGCAGAGAACACGGGACAGTTCGGCGCCATCCGCGAGCAAGCGGGAACGTTCTCCGATTCCATTCGACTGTGGAGCGAAGCATGAAGCCAGCTACGAGGCGTGGGCAAGCCCCTGCGGCCGCGGCAGACGTGCACAAAGAAGACAGCATGGTGCTGCAAAAGCGCTTGATTGCCGAGCACTACGATGCGCTCTCACGCGCGCGCGACGAAGGCAAGAAGATCGTCTACACGTTCGTGCCGGGAAACCTGACCGAGCTCATCGAGTCCTTCGACATGCTCCCGGTGCTGCCGGAGATCAACGCACTGCAGTCCGGCATGCGCAAGCTGTCCGGCGGCTACATCTCGGAAGCCGAGAAGGCCGGGCACAGCGAAGACGTGTGTACGTACGTCAAGTGCGATATCGGCATGCTGAAAAAGGGCAATGTCGGCCCTACGGGCAAGAAGCTTCCCGAACCCGACCTGCTGCTCCTCTCGTACACGGGCTGCTTCACGTTCATGAAGTGGTTCGAGCTCCTCAGACAAGAGTACGACTGTCCGGTCGCCATGCTTCACGTACCCTATCAGGCGGACGGACGCATTCATCCGCATCAGGTCGACTACGTCGTGCAACAGCTTCGAAGCGAAGTCATCCCGAAGATGGAGGAAGTGACCGGTCGCACCTACGACGAGGAGCGTTTGAGGAAAAGCCTCGAACGTTCTGCCGCTGCAGAGGAAGACTTCGTCGCGGTTCTCGAAAGCGCGCGTAACGTGCCCTCGCCCATCGACGCGTACTTCGGAGGTGTGTACTACATCGGCCCCATTTTCACCGCTTTTCGCGGCACGCAGGCCGGCGTGGACTACTACCGCACCTTGCGAACCGAGGTGGAAGCGCGCGTGCGCGAAGGCTTGGGTCCGATTACGCCGGATGGAGTGCTGGAGCGCGAGCGCTTTCGGCTGGTGATCGAAGGGCCGCCCAACTGGACGAGCTTCCGCGAGTTCTGGAAGATGTTCTACGAAGAGAACGTCGTCGTCGTTGCCAGCAGCTACACGAAGGTCGGAGGACTCTACGACCGAGGTTTTCGCCACGACGCTTCGCGCCCGCTCGAAACACTCGCCGAGTACTGCATGGGCTGCTACACGAACCTTGGCTTGCCTTCGCGTGTCGAACTGCTGGAACGCTACGTGCGTGACTACAAGGCCGACGGCTTCTTGATCAACAGCGTCAAGAGCTGCAACTCGTTCAGTGCAGGCCAGCTGCTGATCTTGCGACAGCTGGAGGAACGTACAGGGATTCCCGGCGCGTTCATCGAGACGGACCTCGTGGACCCTCGCTACTTCTCGGCGGCCAA
>JBFJHN010000470.1:0-3613 GCA_041613275.1 Candidatus Krumholzibacteriia bacterium
ATCTGCGCCAGCGTCAGCGAGGTGCCGTTGCGTTCGACGTCCATGTCCGGGCTCTGCACCTCCTCGCGCGCGAGGCTCAGGATGCAGCGCAGGCCGTATTCTTCTTGGGATGAGAGCTTCATCGGTTCCTCGTCGTTCTCGTCGCGCGCGGATCCAGGTCCTTCCGGCTCCTCAAGCGGATTGGGCCCTGGGATTCTCTACCTATTGGTACACTTTTCCCGGGTAAAAGTCTACCTAGTTGTACACTTTTTAAGCTATTTATCCACAGTGGATTGCGGAGATGGCAGGGCCCGGATATACTGGGCTCTCGCCAGCGCTCGCGAAGGAGGCGCCATGATCCCCAGACCTGCATCGGACGAGTACGCACCCTACTATGGCCCCTACGTCGCCCGCGTCCCGGACGGCGACCTTCTCCGCCAGCTCGAGACGCAACATCGCGAAACGCAGGCGCTTCTCGGCGAGATCGGCGAGAAGCGCGGCGGATACCGCTATGCGCCCGACAAATGGAGCATCAAGCAGGTGATCGGACACCTGACCGACACGGAGCGCATGTTCTCGTATCGCGCCCTCGTGTTCGCACGCTCCGACACGACGCCGCAGCCCGGCATGGAGCAGAACGACTGGGCGCGTGTGGGCGAGCACGACGCACGTCCGCTCGCCGACGTGGCGTCCGAGTTTGCGAGCGTGCGCGCCGCGACGCTCAGCCTGTTTCGCGGCTTCTCCGACACGATGTGGGGGCGCAATGGTGTGGCGAACAACGTCGAGTTCACGACGCGCGCCCTGGCCTACATCATCGCCGGCCACGAGCTGCATCATCTCGGTGTTGTCCGGGAACGCTATCTCGAGTGAGCGTCAGGAGCCGCGCTCGGCCATCTGCACGGGTGAGGCGGCGAGCCGGTCCGTGGCGAGCACACGGCCGCTCTTGCGGTCGACCTGCCCGAAGGTGAGAACGCCGGTGGGACAGCTCTGCACGCAGGCGCTGCAGCGTACGCATTCGGGGTCTTCCATCGGCATGCCCTTGTTGGCGAAGTTCATGACGTCGATTCCTTGATGGCACACCGAGGTGCAGACGTTGCACGAAATGCACTTCTTCTTGTCGGCGAGGATCCGGAAACGCGAGAAACGCGCGTAGATGTGCATGAGCGCAGCCAGCGGGCAGGCAAAACGGCACCACATGCGCCCGCTGTACCAGAAGTACAATCCGTAGCCCAGAACGCCAGCCAGGAACACGTCGATCGTCCACTTGTAGCTGAGAAGGTGCACCCCGTTGGGCATGCCGGTGCCGTCCTTCGCGGCCACGTTGACGGCGCGCAGCCACCCCGCGTCCGGCCACACCCACCAACCGATGCGCAGGATCAGCAAGACCACGGCGAGCGCGAGAATCCCCTGCCCCAGCATGTTCAAGCGGTTCCATCGCGGGCCGTGCGGCATCTTCTGACGGTGCGTGTCCCCCAACGTTTCTGCGAGCGCTCCACACGAGCAGATCCAACCGCAGTACGAGCCTTTGCCGAAGAAATAGATGAGCGTCGGGATGAACACGAGCGTTTGTAGCGAGCCCAGGATGATCCAGCCCCAAAGGGGCGCGTCGGTGAAGATGTTGTAGACCATGAGCGGCCACGCCAGGATCAAGCCGTAGGCGCGCCAGAACTCGCGTCCGTGTCCGTAGTCCACCTCCGGGAACAACGGGTTTGCAATCCACTCGGGCAGAGCACCGTGGGAGTTGAGCCACGGGAGGATGATCTCGGGCAGGAGGAACAACGGGAGGACCTGGATCGCCATCAACGTGTACGTCTGCACGGTGACGTAGGGGGTGCGTCGCCGCCGCATGCGCCGCAGGCCGAAGATGACGACGAGCGCCGAATAGGCCAACGTGTACCAGAACGCGGGCCCCTGCGCCGACTTCACCGTGATTCCCGACCACGACTGCGGATCGAGGTTCGCAAACCAGGTGCCGAGGTCGTAGGGGAAGCCGCCGATCTTCTGTCCCCATTTGTCGAGGTAGCCGCCGGACTTCCAGTCGTACAGCGCGGTGCAGAACAACAGGAACCCGGCGAACGTGATCTTGCTCGCGCGGCTCCACTCGCCGTGGATCGCGATGCCCGACCTGCGGAAGAAGCCGAGCGGCGCCTCGCGCCCGATCATGGAGAAGACCGCGTCGTTCTCGATCTCCTCTTCCTTCTTCTTGCCCTCGTCGTCCACGGTCACCAGCGTCACGCGGTCGTCGCCGATGCGCTCGACCTCGCTGGGCAGCCAAAGCCGGATGGAGCCGGCCTTGCGATGCGTGCCCAGGAAGCGCCCGGTCGACGTGGTGACGCGCTCGGACGACGGCTCCTCCACGCCCACGTCGGCCATCGGGTCGACGGCGAGCGCGCCGATCTTCTCGACGTTCTCGGGCTTCGGACGTGAGAAGTCCGGCTTGCGGTACGACAGATGCACGTGGCTGCCACATTGGGCCAGCGCGATGGCGGTCTCGAGCGCGCTGTCGCCGCCGCCGACGACGAGCGTCTTCTGGCTGCAGAAGTCCTTGGGGTCGTGAAGCCGGTTGTAGACCTTGTCCTGGTCTTCACCCGGAACGCCGAGCTTGCGAAAGTTTCCCGAGCGCCCAATGGCGACGATGACGCGCCGCGCCAGGAGATTGCTCTCGTCTTGTAGCACGACCTCGAGCAGCTTGCCCTTGCGGGTCACGTGCGTTGCGCGTGCGAAACGCGGCTGGATGCCTGCGCCCTGCGTCTGCTCGTAGAGCTCTTCCACCAGGTCTTCTTTGACATCGGCCTTGAACTGCAGATCGCCCGCCGGGGTCATTTCGGTGGGATAGGTGTAGATGGGCTTCCCCTTGGGGAAGTTCACGATGGTCGAGAACAGCTCGGAGGCCTCGAGGATCTCGAAACGCAGCTCGTGCTTGCGTGCCTCCAGCGCCGCCGCCATGCCCGAGACTCCGGCGCCGACGATGACGAGATCGAGCACGTCACCGTCGTCGTCGTTCGAACCGCTCTTGCGCGCGTCCTGGAAGGCACCGTCGTTGACGATCGTCTGTACCGCACGCGCGCCGGTGTCCGAGGAGAACTTGAGCAAAGGAATGCCGGTGAGATCGCCGACGACGTAGACGCCGGGTACGTTCGTCGATCCGTCCGAATTCACCACGGGAAGCTTCTCGACGGTGCCAGCCGGCCACTGCGTATGCAGCCACTTCATGTAGCGCTTGAACAAGCCCATGGCCTCAGCTTTCGGTCAGGAGTTCGTCCAGGAGCGACTCGAACTGGCGCCGCAGCGCCTGGTACGCCGGTCCCGTCGCGGGGCCGGAGAAACCGGTGTAGATGGCGCGCACACGTCCTGTTGCGTCGACAAAGAGGAAGGTCGGGTACGCGCGCACCCGATCGATCAGAGGGAAGGCTTTCGAGGCTTCTTCCTTGTCGCTCACGCCGGCGACGAGAATCGGATACTCGATGTCGTGGTGCTCGACGTAGCGCTTCACCTGATTGGCATCGCGGTCGAAGTCTCCTGTCATCTCGAAGGCAAGAGCCAGGATCGAGACGCCGCGGTCTTCGTAGCGTTTCTGCAACTCGACCAGGTAACGGGTGGCGTCGTAGCAGTTGGGGCACCATGTCCCGAACAG
>JBFJHN010000471.1:0-3601 GCA_041613275.1 Candidatus Krumholzibacteriia bacterium
CGGGACAAGGAAAAGGCGGTGGAGTCCATGACGCGCAGGTTCTGGCGCAGCGCGTCGTCGTAGCTCAGGCGCGCGTAGCGCACCGCGTCCGGGTTCTTCACCGGGTCGGAGTCATAGACCCCGTCGACCTTGGTGCCCTTCAGGAGCACCTGGGCGCCGATCTCGATGGCGCGCAGCACGCCGGCGGTGTCGGTGGTGAAGAAGGGATTGCCCGTGCCGCCGGCCAAGATGACGATGCGGCCGGCTTCGAGATGCTCGATGGCGGTGCGGCGCACGAACGGCTCGGCGATCTGCGTCATACGGACGGCGGTCATGACGCGCGCCGGAATCCCGACCTGGGTGAGCGCATCCTGGACCGCCAGAGAGTTGATCACCGTCGCCAGCATGCCCATGTGGTCGCCGGTGACGCGATCGACACCCTGCAGCGCGCCGGCTGCGCCGCGAAAAATGTTGCCGCCGCCCACGACCAGGCCGACCTGCACGTTCTTCTCGCGCAGCTCGCGGAGCTCGTGCGCCAACCCATCCAGGCGTCCGCGGTCGATACCCGCGCCGCCGGGGCCCGCGAGCACCTCGCCGCTCATCTTGAGCAGGACGCGCTGGTACTTGAGCGTCATACCTCTTCGCCGAGTTGGAAGCGCACGAAGCGCCGCAGATTGATGTTCTCGCCCAGCTTGGCGATGGCATCCTTGATGCGCTGCTCGACCGATGAGTTGGGATCCTTCACGAAAGGCTGCTCGAGCAGCACGCGCTCCTTGTAGAGCTTCTCGATGCGCCCGTTGACCATCTTCTCGACGATCTCGGCCGGCTTGCCGCTCTCGGCCGCCTGTTGCCGGTAGATCTCCTTCTCGCGTTCCAGGAGTTCGGCGTCGAAGTCGTCACGACCCAGCGACACCGGGCTGGCGGCGGCGATATGCATCGAGAGATCCTTGCACAGATCGAGGAAATCGTCGGTGCGCGCAACGAAGTCCGACTCGCAGTTGACTTCGATGAGCACGCCGACGCGCCCGCCGGGGTGGATGTACGAGTACACGAGCCCCTCGTGCGTGGCGCGGCCCGAGCGCTTCTCGGCGCCCGCCAAACCCTTGGTGCGCAGGAAGTCGATCGCCTTCTCGAGATTGCCCGACGTCTCGGCCAGGGCCTTCTTGCAGTCCATCATTCCGGCGCCGGTCTTCTCGCGAAGTTCGCGCACGGCTGCCGCCGAAATCTCGGCCATGAGTCCTCCCGTTGCGGTCTTGTGCCGATGTGCTCAGGGTGTCTTTTCGGATGCGGACGCCGTCGCGCTGGCCACGGCCTTCTTGGGCGCGCCTTCGCGCTTGCCGCGCTTCGCCTTCGCCCCCGTCGCGGCGCCGTCCCCAGCGCGTGCGGCCTCGCGTCCCTCGAGGCTGCGCTCGCGGCCTTCGAGAACAGCGGTGGCCACCATGTCGGTGAACAGGCGGATGGAGCGAATCGCATCGTCGTTGCCCGGAATCGGGAAGTGGATCAGATCCGGATCGGCGTTGGAGTCGACGACGCCGACGATGGGCACGCCGAGCTTGCGCGCTTCTTTGACGGCGATCTCTTCCTTCTTGGTGTCGATGACGTAGATGAGCCCGGGCAGACGGTCGAGATCGGCGATGCCCAGCAGCACCTTCTCTAGCTTTTCCTTTTCCTTCTGCATGCGGCCGCGTTCCTTCTTGCTGAGCTGCTCCATGCCGCCTTCGGTTTCGAGCTTCTTCAGCTCTTTGTAGCGACCGATGCTGCGCCGAATGGTCTGGAAGTTGGTGAGCATGCCGCCGAGCCAGCGCTCGGTGACGAAGTGCTGGCCGCAGCGGGCGGCGGCCTCTTCGACGACGTCCTTGGCCTGCTTCTTGGTGCCGACGAAGAGCACGGGCTCGCCGCGCTCGGCCGTGGCCTTGATGGCCTTGTAGGCGCGCTCGGCGCAGTTGACCGTTTTTTGCAGATCGATGATGTGGATGCCGTTCCGCTCGATGAAGATGAACGGACGCATCTTGGGGTTCCAGCGTCGCGTCTGGTGGCCGAAATGCGCGCCGGCCTCCAGAAGCGCTTTGATCGAGATTTGTTCGGACATGCCTCTCCTTCGGGTTTGGTTGCACCGGCGGCCCGCACCCCAACCGCACGCGCGGCACCACGGAGGCGCGGGTTGGACCCGCCGATTGGATTTCGCCCATGCGAAATGGAACGATGTGTCTTAGCGCTTGGAGAACTGGAAGGCGCGCCGCGCACCGCGGAGCCCGTACTTCTTGCGCTCCTTCATGCGCGGATCGCGTGTCAGCAGACCGGCCTTGCGCAGCGGCTGGCGCAGCTCCGGGTCGTGCTTCATCAACGCGCGCGCGATTCCAAGGCGCAGCGCGCCGGCCTGACCCGAGCATCCACCGCCGTGCACACGAGCGCGCAGGTCGAACGTTCCCTCCACCTGCGCAGCCTCGAGCGGCTGCATGACTTGCCGAACCAGCGAGTCACGATGCAAGAAATCCTTGATGGGTCGCCCGTTCACCTGCAGGTCCCCGTTCCCCGGGACCAGGCGCACGCGCGCCACGGCTTCTTTGCGACGACCCGTTGCAAACACTGCCTTCGCCATGCACTCTCCCCGCTTATGAATTCTTGGGTTGTGGGTTCTGCGCCTGCTGCTCGTGCTCGGGACCGGCGTAGACGCGCAGCTTGCGCAGCTGAGCGCGGCCGAGCTTGGTGTGCGGGATCATTCCCTTGACGGCGCGGTACACCACGTCTTCCGGATTCTTCTTCATCAGCTCTTCGAGCGAACGTTCCTTCAGCCCGCCCGGGTATCCGGAGTAGCTGTAGTACTTCTTCTGCTCGAGCTTTTTGCCCGTGAGCTTGATCTTTGCCGCGTTGGTCACGACAACGTGATCGCCCACGTCGAGATGCGGCGTGTAGTGCGGCTTTCCTTTGCCGCGCAACAGCTCCGCGACCTGGGTGGCCAAGCGGCCCAGAACCTGGCCCTCGGCGTCGATGAGCACCCAGTCACGTTCGATGTCGCCCGCCTTGACGGCGTGGGTTTTCATGCAATCCTCCGTTTTTGGACACAGCAACCGGAGAGGCTATCAGCGGCCTCCTGGAGCGTCAAGCCTGCCCTCCCGGATCGGGTCTGGACAGGCGCCCCTGCGCGGCGCATGATGAGTCGTCCCCTCCCTCCTGAAGGGGTCGACTTGCGCCGAGCCCTGACGACGGTCTGTCTGCTGACCCTCCTCCTCCCGGTCCCCGTGCGCCCCGAAGAGCCTCCCGTGTTCGTGCACGCCTTCGGTCGCGAGGGCAACGGGCCGGGGTTCTTCCGCTTCCCGGGCGGCGTGGCCGTGGATTCCAAGGGCAACGCCTACGTCTCCGAGATCCTGAACAACCGCGTGCAGAAGTTCGACGCCGACGGCGGCCATCTTCTCATGTGGGGTGGCAGCGCCGAGCTCGGAGCGTTCCAGGAGCCCGCCGACGTCATCGTCGACGACGTCCTCCCCGGCCGCGAGCGCGTCTGGGTGACCGATCGCGGCCACAATCGGCTCATCTGGTTCGACACCGAGGGCAACTACCTGGGCCACATCGGCTCTCTGCAGGAGGACGCCTTCAGCGGCCCCAACGGCGTCGGCCTGCATCC
>JBFJHN010000472.1:0-3601 GCA_041613275.1 Candidatus Krumholzibacteriia bacterium
CGAGCTGGGTCAGCTGCTCGGCACGCCCGAGTACATGAGCCCCGAGCAGGCCGACCTGTCCGGCGCCGGCATCGACACACGCAGCGACGTCTACTCCCTGGGCGTCATCCTGTACGAGCTCCTCACCGGCGAACTGCCGCACGACGCCAAGCAGCTGCGAAGCGCCGGGTACGAAGGCGTCGGCCGCATCATCCGTGAAGACGAGCCGCCGCGACCGAGCACGCGCATGAGCAGTCTCGACGCCCAACGTTCGGTGACGGTGGCGAAGAATCGCGCCAGCGAGCCTGCGCGACTCGTTGGACAGCTACGCGGGGATCTCGACTGGATCACGATGATGGCGCTCGACAAAGATCGATCGCGGCGCTACCAAACGGCCAACGCCTTGGCGATGGACATCCAGCGCTATCTGAGCGACGAGCCCGTTCTGGCCTCGCCGCCGAGCGCGCTGTACCGGCTACGCAAAGCCGCGCGACGTCACCGCGGCGCCGTCTTCGCGCTCGCCAGCGTGGCCTTCGTTCTCGTCGCCGCGACCATCGTCAGCACGTCGCTGTACTTTCGCGCGCAGCGGGAGTCGCGGCGTGCGCGCATCGAAGCCCGGAAGTCGGAGCAGGTCGCCACCTTCCTGAGCGACATGCTGGCCGGCGTGGGCCCTTCGGCGGCTCGCGGGCGCGACACCGAGATGCTGCGCGAGATCCTCGAAGCCACCGAGAAGCGCATTGGGAACGACCTGCGCGAGCTTCCGTGGGTCGAGGCCGACATCCGTCGTGTGCTCTCGCGCACGCAGCGTGATCTTGGCGAGTACCCGGCGGCGGAAAGAAACCTGCAGCGCGCCCTGGCGCTCCTCGAACGAACTCCGGGTGCGGATCGCCCGAGCGTGCTCGAGGCTCGTGCCGAGCTCGGCGCGCTTCACTACGCGCTGGGCCGGATGGAGCAGGCCGACTCGCTGCTCAACGCCACCGCCGAGGCCCAAACGCGGCTTCTCGGACGCGAGCATCCGCAGACGCTCGCCACCTCGGCCACGCTCGTGCAGGTGTACGTGTACCAGGGCCGTGTGGACGAAGCCGTTCGCCTGGGCCGCTCGGTGGCATCGGCGTTGCGACGCACGCGCGGCGATGCCGACGACATCACGCTGCAGGCCATGTTCAGCCTGGCTCAGGCTCTCACCGATCAGCGCGACTACGCGGCCGCCGACTCCGCGTACGTCGTTCTGCTGGGAACTCTCGAGCGACAACGCGGCAGCGACCACCCGCAAACGTTGTCGGCGCGTGTCAGCTACGGCTGGCTCCTCCGGCAGGACAAGCGCACCGAAGAGGCGCTGCGCGTGACGCGTGCGGCGCTCGCGGACATGCGTCGGGTGCTCGGAAACGACCACTCCGAAACCATGGTCGGGGTGAACAATCTTGCCATCATCTACAAGGACCTCGGACGTTTCGACGAAGCGCTGCCGCTCTACATCGAGAACGTGGAATCGGGCAAGCGTGTCCTGGGCGAAGAGCATCCCGAGACCGTGGTTGGGATGGTCAACCTCGCAGCGTTCTATCGCGCGCGCGAGCGCTGCACCCAGGCCGAGTCGTTGGCCACCCGCTGCGTCGAGATCTTCGAGAACGTCATGCAGGAGGACTACTTCGGGCGCGGCATCGCGCTGTCGATCCGAGGAATGTGTCGCGCCGACGCAGAACGCGACGCCGCGGCCGAGAAGGATATCCTCGCCGCCCACGAGCTCATGTCACCGCTCTACCCCGAGGATCATCCACGCATCCAGGAGCTGGCCGAGTATCTCTCGACGATCTACGCGCGGCGTGGCGACACGGCCAAGGCGGCCGAATGGTCGGCGCGGGTGACCGCCGAACGCGACTGAAGCGAGCATCATTCGTCCTCGGCGCGCACCTGGATGTCGGGGGATCCGTCCCCGTCCACCTGTGCGCTCACCTGGATCGGGCGGCAGCACACCGAACAATCCTCGATGTACTGTTGAGCACCCACCGAGCAATCCACGACGAGCTCGATGGCCTCCCCGCAGTACGGGCAACCCACGGATACGGTTCGAATGGCGTCCACGCGTCTTCCTTCGAAGTGCGGCAGACCCGACGCCGGGCCCCGCGAGGAGAGGATTCCACGTGGGGCTCCCGCGCGCAACGGCAGGCGCGAGAACGCGAAAGTCCGCTCGGACGCTTCCTTGACGTCTCGCTTCGAGCCTCATTAGTCTGTGCCGTCGGATGCTTGCGATCGGGATCGCCCCTCGCGGGTTGGAGCGTCGTCGGGCACCGCGCATGGAACCGGGCGCGGCGCCAGCCTCACGTGCCGTCACGGCACGAGAACGGAGGAATTTCGTGTCCAGATCAACCGTGTGCGTGGCGCTCGTCGCCGCCTGTCTGGTGATGGGCTGCGGCAACCCCGCCGAGGACAAGCCGGAAGCACAGGTGGGCGAAGCCCAGAAGGGAAGCATGCCCGCGGCGGACGGGAAGGCGTTCGTCTTCACAGACGCGTCGAAGATCGAGTTCGTGGGCTCGAAGGTGACGGGCAGCCACGATGGTGGTTTCCGCACGTTCGACGGAACGTTTCGCGTCGTCGACGGCGACCCGACGAAATCGAGCGTCGAGGTCGCGATCGAGACACACTCGCTGTGGTCCGACAACGAGCGTCTGACCGGTCACCTCAAGAGCGCCGACTTCTTCGACGTCGAGACGTACCCTACGGCGCGTTTCACCTCGACCTCGATCGCGCGCGATGGCGCCGGCTACAAGGTCACCGGCAACCTCGAGCTGCACGGCGTCACCAAGAGCGTCACGTTCCCGGCCACCATCGAGATGCCGACCCCCGGCGAGGCGCACGTCAAGGCCGAGTTCGTCCTCAAGCGCTTCGACTGGAAGATCGAGTACAAGGGCAAGGCCGACGACCTGATCCGTGACGAAGTCGTCGTGCGGCTCGACCTGGTCGCCAAGCCGGCTCCTTCGGCGGCCTCCTGAACGCGAAGACGCACGGCGTGTCTCGGGCCGCGCGACGGCTGGCCACGTGTGTCGTGCTTGCGTGGGCGTCGCTCGCGGAAGGCGCACCGCTCCAGCACTTCGTCTACTTCGAGCTCGAGCGCCAGCGCATCCACGAGCCGAGCTTCCTGGAAACGCCGGCGTTCGCCGGCGCGCAGCTGAAGTACACCTGGCGCGAGCTCGAGCCGGCGCCGGGCGTCTACGACGTTCAGCGCATCGTCGACGATTTCGAGTTCCTGCACGCGCGCGGCAAGAAGCTTTTCGTTCAGATCCAGGACGTCTCGTTCAGCCGCGACATCATCAACGTGCCGGACGATCTCCGCAGCGATCCGCGCTACAAAGGCGGCGCCAACCTCAAGTACGAGTTCGAGGACGAAGCCGAAACCCGTCCGGTCGTGGACGGTTGGGTAGCGCGACGCTGGGATCCGACGGTCCGCGAGCGGTTCGCCAAGCTGCTGCACGCCTTGGGCGCTCGGCTGGACGGCAAGCTCGAAGGCATCAACCTGGCCGAGACCTCCGTCGGCTTCGGGAGCAAGGGGCCGGACCATCCCGAAGGCTTCAGCTTCGAGACCTATCGTGACGGCGTGCACGCGATGATGCGCGCGGCGCGTGACGCC
>JBFJHN010000473.1:0-3601 GCA_041613275.1 Candidatus Krumholzibacteriia bacterium
CATCCGACACAAAGGTGTCGAGTACCACACGAAGCTGCGACTCAAAGGGGACTGGACCGACCACCTCTTGGGCAACAAGTGGTCGTTCCGCGTCAAGATCAAGGGCAACGACACTCTGTTCGGCATGAAGCAGTTCTCGCTGCATCATCCCCGCGCGCGCAATTTCGCCTACGAATGGCTGTTCCATCGCGCCCTCGCCCGCGAGGACATCCTCTCGCTGCGTTACGACTTCGTCGAGGTGGCGCTGAACGGGCAGAACCTGGGGGTCTACGCTCTGGAAGAGCACTTCGAGAAGCGTCTGATCGAGAACCAGCGCCGCCGCGAGGGGCCAATCATCAAGCTCAACGAAAATCTTCTCTGGGCCGATCGCGCCGCACAGCCGCACGCGCTCGACGCCAGCCCGACCGGCCTGCAGTCGGAGCACTCCGCGTGGGTGGACGCGTTCGACGATGGTGCCTTGAAGGATCCGGCGGCGTTCGCGCGCTTCCAGCTGGCGCACAACCTCGTCGAGTCGTTCCGTTACGGAAAGCTCTCCGCCCACGAGGTGTTCGACACCGAAAAGATGGCGACGTTCATGGCCTTGAGTGACCTCCTGGGCAGCTCGCATGCGGTCGTCTGGCACAACCTGAGGTTCTACTTCAACCCGGTGAGCTCCAAGCTCGAGCCCATCGGGTTCGATGCCAACGCCGGCGAGAAGATCGCGCGTCCCGTCGGCGCCGCGCGCGACTGGAAGCATCACAATCGCAAGTACAAGGATCTGGCCTTCACCGACCCGGTGTTCTACGAGGCGTATACGCGCGCGCTGGAGCGCGTCTCGCAGGAGAGCTATCTGGAGACGCTCCTGGCCGACACCCGACGCGAGCTCAAGGGCAAGCTGGCCATCCTGTGGCGCGAGTTCCCGTGGTTTCACTACTCCGACGACGCGTTCCACCACAACCGCGCGGTCATTGCCTCAGCGCTGCAACCTACCCGCGGTGTGCATGCCTACTTTCACGGTCGCAGCGACTCCACGCTGATCGTCGAGGTGGGCAATCTCCAGGGCATGGCCCTCGAGGTCGACCACGTCGTGTTCAACGATTCGCTGACGCTGTCTCCGGACGAACGCGTCATTCTCGCACCCAAGGTCGAGTCGACTCCCGTCGCCTACCTTGCGGCGCGCTTCACCCTCCCGGACGATCTCGCTTCGAACGCCCCGCTGCGTAACCGACTGGTGGTGCACTACCGCGTCCTGGGTTCCGAGATCGCGCGCACCGAGGAAGTCTTCGGATGGCGCCGTTACGATGAAGACTTCCTCGTGCAAGATCTCCTGCGAAAAAAGCCGAACGCGCACGAGCAGGAGTTTCTCGAGGTCGATGACATCCGACGGCGCATCACGGTGCTGCCCGGAGTCTGGCACGTCGCCCAAAGCGTGATGATCCCTGCGGGTTACGACGTGGTCTGTGGCGAAGGCACCGAGATCGTTCTGTCAGGCGGTGCAACCATCGTTTCGCGCTCGCGCCTCGATTTCCACGGCAGCGAATCGCGTCCGATCATCATCCGGTCCGACGATGGCCGCGGCCGCGGTCTGCTGGTGCTGGAGGCCGGCGCGGAGTCGAACCTGGAGCACGTCTCGTTCGTCGGCCTCGCCAACCCGTCGAGCGGCGGCTGGTCGCTCACCGGAGCGGTGACCTTCTACGAGTCGCCCGTGCGATTGGTGAACTGCCTGTTCGCGGAGAACGTGTGCGAGGACGCGCTGAACATCATCCGTGGAACCTTCGAGATCGAGAACTGCGTGTTCAGCCGCACTTCGTCGGACGCGTTCGACGCCGACTTTGCCGACGGCCGGATCAGCAACTCGTTGTTCGTGAACTCGGGCAACGACGCCATCGACGTGTCGGGAAGCGCCGTCGAGGTGGTCGACACGCGCATCGAGGACACCGGCGACAAGGGCTTGAGCGGCGGCGAGAACAGCGTTCTGGTCGTCCGCAACGTCGAGCTGATTCGCGCCGCCATCGCGGTGGCCAGCAAGGATCTGTCGGAAGTGCGCGTCGACGGCATCCGCATCGCGGACACCGACGTCGGAATGACGCTCTTCCAGAAGAAGCCGGAGTTCGGCGCCGCGACGATGGTGGTCTCCAACCTCGACATGACCAGCGTCCAGGTTCCGTACCTGGTCGAGGATCGCTCCAAGCTGGTGATCGACGGATCGCGCGTGCGGCCGAACCGTCGCGAGGTCAAGGACGAGCTGTACGGAAAACGCTGGGGCAAGGCCTCACGACGTTGACCGGGATCCGGACACGTTCTTCGTGACGCCGGCGTGGCATCCGCGTGCTGCGCCGGCGTCGCACGTCTGGGCTCTGGCGGCAAACCCAAGCGGTGTGCTAACGTGCGGGCAATGAAGAGATTCGTGCTGCTGGCTGCGGTGTGGCTGGCGCCGCAGATGACAGGCGCGGTGCAGCTCTCCGACTACCTGCCTGCGAACGTCGACTACGATCCAAGCATCCCGACACCTCGCTCGGTTCTGGGCTGGGAGGTCGGCGAGTGGCACGTGCGCCACGACTTGCTGGTGCAGTACATGCGCACGCTGGCCGCGGCGAGCGATCGCATCCACCTCGAAGAGACCGGGCGCACGTACGAGCAGCGCCCGCTTCTGCTTCTGACGATCACGTCTCCCGCCAACCACAGCCGCATCGAAGACATCCGTCGCGAACACCTCGCGCTCACGCGCCCCGGCACGGCGACGCGTCCGCTGTCCGACATGCCGGTGGTCGTGTACATGGGCTACAGCGTGCACGGGAACGAACCGAGCGGCTCGAACGCATCCATGCTGGTGGCCTATCACCTCGCCGCGGCGCGCGGCCCCGAGATCGACCGCGTCCTGGCGTCGACGGTGGTCCTCCTGGATCCTTCGCTCAACCCGGACGGGCTGAGCCGCTTCGCGCAGTGGGCCAACATGCATCGCAGCAAGTCGCCCATCGCCGACCCGGAATCGCGCGAGCACCAGGAACACTGGCCGAGCGGACGCACGAACCACTACTGGTTCGATCTGAATCGCGACTGGCTTCCGGTGCAGCACCCGGAGTCGAAGGCACGGCTGGGCACGTATCATCGCTGGAAGCCCAACGTGCTGACCGACCACCACGAGATGGGCTCGAACGCCACGTACTTCTTCCAGCCCGGCGTCCCCAGTCGGAGGAACCCGCTGACGCCCGAGCGCAACGTCGCGCTGACCCATCGCATCGCCTCCTATCACGCGCGCGCCTTCGACCAACAGAAGCGGCTCTACTACAGCGAGGAGTCGTTCGACGACTTCTACTACGGCAAGGGATCGACCTACCCGGACGTCAACGGCTGCATCGGCATCCTGTTCGAGCAGGCCAGCTCGCGCGGCCACCTGCGCGAATCGATCCACGGCGCGTTCGACTTCCCGTTCACCATCGGCAACCAGTTCACGACCTCGTTGTCGACGCTGCAGGCTGCCTTCGAGAACCGCCAGGACCTGCTGGCGTATCAGAAGGAGTTCTACGACTCCGCCAGCAGCCTCGCGCGCTCGGATCCGGTGAAGGCATACGTCTTCGGAGATTCACGCGAGCGGGCACGCACGTACCACCTGCTCGACATC
>JBFJHN010000474.1:0-3598 GCA_041613275.1 Candidatus Krumholzibacteriia bacterium
CGACGTCGCGTTGTTCCGCGCGTTGGTCGCGATGCGTGTCACCTCAGACGGCCGCGAGCACTTTCTCGGCACGGGTCTTACCTCTGCGAAACAGTACCGGTGGAAACAACAGGAACTGTCGAGGAGTTCTCGCGCACCCGGGTTCGCTGCCGCGAGCGGGGAAGCAGGAGGGGCCAGGCGAGGCTCGCGCGAGAGATCGCGCCGGCGGGCCCGAAAGCGAGTCCAAACGGACCTCTTGACCTGCGCGGCCGGCGGGTAGATCCTCTGCAGGTTTTTGGCTGCAGGGCATTCGGAGCCGCTTCTCCAGAAGCCAACTTGTGCGGCCTCGTCTGGAGGCGCAGGAGCCAGGCGCCGCCAGGCCACGCCCGAAGGGCAGGAGCCCACCGTCCATGAAGATCATCGTTGTTGGAGCGGGTGAGGTCGGACACCACATCACCTCGCACCTCTCGCAGGAGGGGCACGACGTCATCCTGATCGACAAGGATGAGCGCCGTGCCGAGCGCGCGGAGGAGGAGCTGGACGCGCTCGTCGTGCGCGGCAACGGCGCCAGCCAGCAGGTGCTCCAGAAAGCCGATGCGGGGAACGCCGACATGGTCATCGCGGTGACGCAGAACGATGAGGTCAACATCGTGGCTTGTGTGAGCGGCAAGGCGCTGGGCATCCCGCGCCGCATCGCGCGCGTCAAGGACATGGACTACTACGCGCAACGGTCGGGGCGGTCGCTGCAGCAGATCGGCGTGGACATGATGATCAACCCCGATCTTGCCGCCGCGCTCGAGATCGAACGTCTGGTTTCGCTGCCGGGGGCTACCGACGTCACCGATTTCAGCGAGGCGCGCGTGCGCATGGTGGGCATGCACGTGGGCGGGCGCTGCCCGCTCGTGGGCGTGACCCTGCGCGAGATCGACCGGCGCTACGGGCCGCTGCCGGTGACGATGGTGGCGATCCTGCGCGACGAGACGACGCTCATCCCCGACGGCGACACGATGCTGCAGGCCGGCGACCACATTTTTCTCATTGGCGAGAGCTGGCTGATGCCGGACGTCATGGGGCTCGTGGGGCAGGACGTGGAGGCGGCGCGCAACGTCATGGTCGTCGGCGCGGGACCGATCTCGCGCCATCTCGCCCGCTACCTCGTCACGCAGAAGGTCAACGTCAAGATCATGGAGCTCAATCGTACCAAGGCCGAGCGCGTCTCGCGCGACCTCGAGAAGGTCATGGTGCTGCACGGCGACGGTACCGACGTGACGCTTCTGGAAGACGAGAACGTCGGCGAGATGGACGCCTTCATCGCGGCGTCGAACGACGAGGAGACCAACGTCATGTCGTGCCTGCTGGCACGCAGGCTCGGGGCGACGAAGACCATCGCGCTGATTCGCCGCGCCAACTACGTGCCGCTGGTGCACGTCGTGGGAATCGATGCCGCGGTGTCGGTGCGCATCAGCACGGCGGCTGCGATCAAGCAGTATCTGCGCAAGGGCCAGGTGCTGTCTTTTGCGCAGCTCAAGGAGAACGACGCCGAGGCGCTCGAGCTGCTGGCCCAGCCGAACACGATCGCGGTGAAGAAGCCCATCGGCAAGCTGCACATGCCGGAAGAAGCGGTCGTCGGGTCGATCTTGCGCGGCACGCAGGTCATCGTGCCGCGCGGCGGCATTCAGATCGAAGAGGGCGATCGCGTTGTCGTCTTTGCGTTGCCGAGCGCCGTAGACGCCGTCCAGAAGATCTTCACGTGAGCGCGCCATGAATCGAAGAGCGGTCCTGCGTGTCCTGGGCTTCATCGTCTTGGCGGTGGGGCTGGCGATGCTGCTGCCGTGCCTGATGGCGGCTGCCGACGGCGGACGCGACCTCGTCGCCTTCTTGATCTCGGCGGCGATTCCCATCGTCCTGGGCGTCGTGCTCCTCGGCACGACGCGCGGCTCGGTCGACCTGCGTCTCAAGGACGGCTTCGCCATCGTCACCTTCGCGTGGCTGGCCGCGGCGCTCCTCGGCGCTCTTCCGTACCAGCTCTCTGGGGCCACGGCGACCTTCGTCGACGCGCTCTTCGAATCGATGAGCGGCTTCACGACCACGGGCGCGACGGTCATCGCCGACATCGAGGTGCTTCCGCGCGGTGTCCTGCTGTGGCGCAGCCTCACCCAGTGGCTGGGCGGCATGGGCATCGTCGTGCTCTCCGTTGCGGTCCTGCCGATGCTGGGCATCGGGGGCATGCAGCTGTTCAAGGCCGAGGTTCCGGGGCCGACGGCCGACCGTTTGTCGCCGCGCATCTCGTCGACGGCGCGGCTCCTGTGGGGCGTCTACGTCGGGATGACGGTGGTCGAGGCGGCGCTGCTCGTGCTCGGCGACATGAACTGGTTCGACGCCCTGTGCCACAGCCTGACCACGGTGTCGACCGGCGGCTTCTCGACACGCAACGCCAGCGTGGGGGCGTTCGACAGCGCCTACGTCGACGGCGTCATCACCGCTTTCATGTTTCTCGCCGGGGCGAACTTCTCCTTGCACTACTGGGCGCTCCGGCGCCACGCGGTGCGCTACACGCGCAACGAGGAGTTTCGCGCCTACGCGCTGCTCACGCTCGCCGCGACGCTGCTGGTGGTCCTGCAGCTGACGCTGCGCAACGACGAGGGCGTCCTGCATGCTTTGCGCTTGGCCGCGTTCCAGGCCGTTTCGATCCTCACGTCCACGGGCTTCGGCACGGCCGACTTCCTGCTTTGGGGCTTCGGCGCGCAGCTTCTCATGTTCGCGTTGATGTTCATTGGCGGTTGCGCAGGCTCGACGGGCGGCGGGATGAAGGTGATGCGCGCGGTCGTGCTGGCCAAGCACGGCATGCGCGAAATCCGCAAGCACATGCACCCGAACGCCATCTTCAACGTGCGCCTGTCCGGTCACCTGGTTCAGGACGAGGTCATGATGAAGATCCTCGGCTTCTTCCTGCTGTATGCCTCGGTGTTCATGCTCGTGGCGCTCGCCGTGGCAGCCATGGGGCTCGACGCGGCCAGCGCGTTCGGTGCCTCGATCGCCACGCTCAGCAACATCGGCCCCGGCTTGGGCAGCGTGGGGCCGGCCAGCACCTACGCCGATGTTCCGCTCGCCGCCAAGGCGCTCCTGTCGTTCAACATGCTCGTCGGCCGTCTCGAGGTCTACACCGTCGTCATCCTGCTCACGCCGATGTTCTGGCGCCGCACCTGAACTCCCGCGGAGCACATCACTCCCGCAGCGGGAGTTCTCAGGGCGTGCCGACGATGGCGTAGCGCAGGTCGCCGGGGAGGGGACGAAACTCGACGAGCGCCAGGCCGGCACGATCGAACATGGCGCGATACTCGTCGAAGCTGTAGGCCTCGCCTTGGGGTGTGGTGGCCAGCATGACCAGGCTGAACGTCGCGGCTTGGGGCGGCGTGACGCGGCCGTCCTGCAGCGGTGCCTCGAGCGCCACGACGCGACCGCCCTTCCGGCACGCGTCGCGCGCTCTTTCGAGCAAGCGCACGCAATCGTCCTTGCTGTAGTGGTGCAGATAGTTCACCAAGAGCACGAGATCGTAGTCCCGGCCCCAGTCGATGTCGAAGGCGCTGCCCGGAAGCATGTGCAGCCGCGCGGCCACGGC
>JBFJHN010000475.1:0-3578 GCA_041613275.1 Candidatus Krumholzibacteriia bacterium
CTCTGGCGCGTGGCGGCTCCTCCCCCCAAGCGCAGGCGCGCGCGTTCCTGGATCGCCACGCGCCGCTCCTGGGTGCGCAGGACGCCGAGCTGCGCGCCGTGCGCGCGCGGGCGGGGCCCGGCGCCTGGCACGCGACATGGCAGCAGACGCTGCATGGCGAGATCGTCGTGGGCGCGTTCGTCGACCTGACCTGTGCCGAGAACGCGGGCGTCGTCGCATTTCGTTCCACGCTGCTTCCGGGGCTGCGCGCAACGGCGCGAGGCGCCGTGAAAGCGGACGGCGCGCGCGATGCCGTCGCAACGTACCGGGGTGCGCCGCTCGAGATCGAGTCCGCCGCGCGCGTCTGGGTGCCGCGCGTCGGTCGTGACCACGTCGACGTGCGTGCCGCTTGGCAGCTGGAGCTGCGAGGCGTCCACGGCGCGCGCTGGTGGGCACTGGTCGACGCGCTCGATGCGCGCGTGCTCGCATTCGAGAGCCTGCTTCGCACCGAGGTTCTCGACGGCACGACGACCGGCGACGTCAAGCCGCGCTATGCTCACGAGCCGAACGAGAGCGCTGCGTTCGCCTGGCTGAACGTGCACCTGCAGGCGGACGGCAGCAACAACACGAACACGACGTCGAGCAGCGCCGCGGGCGCCTACCGCTTCAGCATCGCTCCGGGCAACTACGATCTTGCCGCCGGGTTGGACGGCCTCTACGTCACGGTGAGCAACCATGGCTTGTCGGGGCCCTCGCCGGGCTTCCGGACCGCGGTCGCCGTCCCCGGGCGCGAAGACGTGCGGCTCGATGTCACGAACAGCCGCGACGACGAGCGCACGATCTACTTCCACACCAACGTCATCCACGATTACGTGCGCGAACGCTTCGGCTTCACGCTGCTGGATTTTCCGGTCCCGGCGGTCGCGGCGGTGCGCAATCCGACGAACGGCAGCACCGAGTACGCCAACGCCTTTTGGGACGGCACGCGCATGGCGTACGGCAACGGCGCCGGGCGCTTCCTGAACTTCGGTCTGTTCGCCGACGTCATCTACCACGAGTACACGCACGCGATCACCGATCACGCCTACCGCCCCGTCGGCGGCCTGCGCGGCCAGATCGGCGGCGCCATCCACGAAGGCCTGTCCGACTACTTCGCCTGCACGCTGACCGACGAGCCCCAGATCGGCGAGTTCCTCTCCGGAGGGCCCGACGCATTGCGCGATCTCGATCACGACCTGCTGTGGCCCGAGGATCGCCATCCCAACAACGAAGTGCACGCCAACGGCCTGATCTTCGCGGGCGCGCTCTGGCACGTCCGAGAGCTCGTCGGAGCGGACGTGGCCGATCCCGTCGTCCACTTCGCGCGCGAGTTCTTCCCGCAGGATTTCGAGGAGTACCTCGACGCCATGCTTCTGCAGGACGATCTGCTCTTCGGAGACGGCGTGCCGGGCAACGGCTCGCCGCACCGCGACGCGATCCTCGCCGCGTTCGCGCGTCACGGGATGGGACCCCTTGGAAGTCGGGAGGTGCGCATCCAGCATCAGGCGCTGCGCGACACCGAGGACGAGGGGCGCTCGCGCGAGGTGCTCGTGCACATCGGCTCTCTGTTCCCGAACGCCGTCGACGGGGTCGAGCTGCAATGGCGCGTCGATGGCGGCCCCTTCACCGCGGTGGACATGCAGGCGAACGGTCGCGGGGGCTACGTGGCCGCGATTCCCGGGCAACCGGCCGGCGCGCACGTCGAATACTGGCTGCGTTCGTTCAAGCTGCGCCCGTTCGAGGAGCAGCGGTTGCCCGAGGGCGCGCCCGACGCCTTGCTCGGTTATCGCGTCGGTCCGGACCTGACACCGCCGCGCATCACGCACGGCGCGCGCGCCGAGGTGCCGGCGTTCGCCTGGCCGGCCGATCTGCATGTGCGTATCGAAGACAACCTCGGGCTCGCGTACGCCTACCTGCAGTACACGCTGAACGGTGTTCCGGGCTCGACGGTCGGGCTGGTGCCCACGGGCGAAGATCCCAGTTCCTTCACGACGCGGTTCCCGAACGTTGGCGGCAGGGTCGGCGACGTCGTCGAGTACTGGATCACCGCGGTGGATGCCTCGCGCGCCGCGCATCGCACACGCTTCCCGGCAGAAGGGACGGTGCGCATGCAGCTGGTGCGCGAGCTCGAGGAGGGCTTCGAGCAGGGCGCCTCGGCCTGGGTGCATGCGCCTGCGGTTGCGGGCCAGCCCGATCCCTGGCACGTGAGCGAAGACTTCAACCACACGCCCGGAGGTCGCCGCGCCTGGTGGTGCGGCTCCAACATGGACGAGTATCCGGTGCGCACCGCGGCCGAGCTGCGCACCGATTGGTATCGGATCGATCTGGGCGCTGGCGCGAGCGTGTGGTCGTGGATCGATGCGGAGGAGAACGGACCGTTGTTCGCGTTCGACGGCGGCATCGTGCAGGTGCAAGTCGAAGGAAACCTGGGCTGGGACGATCTCGAGCCGGCGGGAGGCTACTCGCATCGCATGAGCGACACCTCGGGTTCGAACATGTTGCTGCCGGGGACGCCGTGCCTGTCGGGGCGTGACGGCGACTGGCAGCTGTTGGAGTTCGACCTGGACCCGTGGACCGGGCAGCGTGTGCGTCTGCGCTTCGTGTTCGCAAGCGATCACCAGGAATCGTTCCAGGCGCTGCGCGGCTGGCTCTTGGACGACTTCACTTTGACGCCGGGCGAGCGCGCGCCAACCGACGCCGCAGCACGCCCGGGGTCACGCCCTGAGGGTCTGCTCGCCTCGTCGCCCGGGCCGAACCCGTTCAATCCGAACGTGAGGTTCGATCTGGACATCCCGTCGGGTGCGGGGCACGTTCGTCTGGAGATCCACGACGTGCGCGGACGCCTCGTGGCGCGTTTGCTCGATGCCGCACTGCCGCCGGGTGCGTACCGTTTGGTCTGGAACGGTAGGGATGTCTCCGGACGTGAAAGTGCGTCGGGTGCGTACTATTTCACGCTCGCGTCCGGACTGGGTGAAGAAAAAGGTCGTTTGGTTCTTTTGCGCTAGACGGTCGGGGGGTCTCGTGTATGAATCGAACGGTGGGGCGAACCTCCTTTCGCCCCCGACAGCGTCCCGAACTCCCTCGCATTCGCGTGCGCGCATGGGGACGTTCGATTCGCGGGACACGGGGTCCCGCACGATGAACGTCGCGCCTCGGGAAGCCCTCCAATCCGGTGTCCCGGGACCGACGCGCCGGGCGTGGTGGCACGGCCCGCTTCTCACGAGCCGAAGCGGTCCCGTGGCTGGGGTGAGGAGGGTGCGTCGCATGGATCGAATCCAACGTTTCTTCCGCGAGTCCTGTTCCTTCCGTTCTTGCGCAGCGTTTCGGTTTGCACGCGACCGTGAGCGTTTCGTGACGGCGATCGCCACGGGGACGCTTGCGATCGCCGGGGCGACCGGCGCGGGCGCCATCGCACCGGGAGACCATGCTTCGCTTGCCGCGGCTACGCGGGCGCCGCGCATCGAGCTGCCCGCCCGTCCGCCCGCTTTCGTCGAGTCGCGCGGCTCGGCGGCGCGCGCGCTCGAGGCGCACACCGGCAGCCGCTGGGAGATCGGCTGGCA
>JBFJHN010000476.1:0-3576 GCA_041613275.1 Candidatus Krumholzibacteriia bacterium
CACGTGGTCCTCGGTGCCGTGCATGATCAGCGCCGGCACGTCGATGTGCGGCAGCTCGCCGCGCACGATGCGTCCCAGATGCACGAGCTCCTGAATCGACGACACCGGCATGCGATCGTAGCTGCCTTCGTCGTGCACGCCGGGGCGAGCAATGTCGTTCCCCGGAGAATGCCGCCAGCGCATGACATGCTTGAGCACGGGCAGCAACGACAGCCGCCAATCGCGCAGATAAAGAACGGCGGCCAACGTGATCACGCCGTCGATGGGCTCGTTCGCCGCTGTGTGCAGCGCAAGCGTGCCACCCAACGACTGCCCGCACACGAAGACGCGATCGCAGCGCGCACGCATGCCGCGCACCGCGTCGCGCACCGCCGCGTACCACGCGCCCCACGGCACACCCTGCAGATCCTCGGGGCGGGTGCCGTGACCCGGCAGGCAAACCCCCTCCACCTCGACCCCGCCCTCGGCAAGCGCATGCGCCAGCGGACGCATCGAGGTCGGCGTGGACGACAAGCCGTGCACCAGCACGCAGCCCAGCCGGCGGCCGTCTTCACGGAATCCCGCACCCACGCCCGGCGTCAAGACCAGCGTGTGCGCTCCGTTGCCGTCCCCCGAACGCACCGCCTCGAACGCACCGCCGTTGCCGCCGTTGCCGTCGCGACGCCACCAGCTCAGCAGGCGCTTCCACGCGGGAGTTTCCAAATCTCGGGACATGCGCACCTCAGGCAGGATGCGGATCGCGCTGCGGCGACGTCGCGTTGTCGTGCTGCGTCTTGTGATGCTCCAGCTGCTGTGCGGTCATGCTGTCGGTGCCCAGCATCACGGGATCGGTCATCTCGTTGTCGCTCAAGCGCGGCAGATCCAGCACCGACGTGCGCAAGAAACGACGCGCCACGTGGCGCAGCTGGCGCTTCATCGTGCTGCGACGGCTGTGGAAGGTCTCCAGCGTACGCTGGATTGCAGGCAGCATGCGCTGGGCCGTCTCCTCGCCCAGGTCGATGAGACGCGGAATCTCTCCGATGTCGCGCATGCCCAGAGCCGAGTCCAGCTCGAGCTCGATGGGCACGATCTCGATGTTCGGGTTGCGCGCATAGTACGCCACGGTGGCGCGCTGCAGCACCGTGCCGGAGATCTTCATGATCTGCGACACCAAGCGCAGCGGCGAATCGATGCGTTCGTGCGGACGATTGGCGAAGCCCATGCTGATGATGACCTCGGCGCCCTCGGCAATGGCAAACTCGAGCGGCAGCGGCGCGCACAGGGCGCCGTCGACCAGATAGCGCCCGTTGAGGAAGTGCGGCTGGAAGAAGACCGGCATCGACACGCTGGCGCGAATGGCCTCGACCAGCAAGCCCTGCTTGAGCACCACGGCCTCGCCGGCCTGCAGATCGGAGGCGACGACGCGCAGGGGGATGTGTGTGTCTTCGAAGGTCAGCTCCCCGAAGAGCTTGCGGAAAACGCGCCGAACTTCCTCGCCTTTGATGATGCCGAAGTTCTCGTCGAACTTGAGCCGGCGCGGCGAGAGCATCTTCATCATCTGGCGATAGCCGTAGTCCTGGAAGATCTCCTGCTTCCAGTAGCGCTCCACCCAATGCTCGATCTGCGATGCGTTGACGCCCAGCGCGTACGAGGCGCCGAAGAGGCTGCCGCCGCTCGAGCCGACGATGAGATCCACCGGAATGTTCTGGCGCTGCAGGACGCGGAAGAGCCCGAGATGGCACACGCTCTTGATGCCCCCGGCGCCGAGCACCAGGGCCGTCTTGGGTCGGCGCGGCTTGCGCGAAAGCCCGAACATGCGAACTCCGTTCGACGATTGCGTGCGCGCGGTGCGCGTCGGTTGAGCTACACGTGTGTCCTGCCGTAGAACGTTGCTCCGGCGGCGGCCATGCGACGCAGGCGTTCGCAGGGCTCGAAGCGCCCGCCGAAACGCTCCGCCAGCTCGTCGAGCCGTCGCACCCAGGTCTCGAGCCCGCGCACGTCGGCATCTCGCAGCAACCCGCCGCGGAACGGCGGGAAGCCGATCCCGAACACGAGCGCCAGATCCAGCTCGCCCGGGCTCTGGACAACGCCCTCGTCGAGACAGCGCGCCGCTTCGTTGAGCATCAGTCCGAAGACCCGATCTCGCAGCGTTTCCGCGTCGTGCGACGTCGTCGTGCGCTTCCCATCGCGCAGCCCGTCCCAGAACGAACCGTCCGGTTTGCGCTTGCCGTCTTCGTAGCGGTACATGCCGGCGCCGCTCTTCTTGCCCAGCCGCCCGGCCTGCACCAACCGGCCTGCCAGCGTCGATGGCTTCATGTGCTCGCCGAGACCTTCGTGCAGGATGTGACCGACCTTCTCGGCGACATCGGTGCCGATCTCGTCGATCAGCTCGAAGGGTCCCATCGGCATGCCGGAGTCGCGCATGGCGCGGTCCAGCGTTTCGACGCCGACGCCCTCTTCGAACAGGATCGAGCTCTCGTTCATGAACGGCGCCAGGATGCGGTTCACCAGGAAGCCGGGCGCGTCGCGCACGACCACCGGCGTCTTGCCCAAGCGGCGCGCCAGAGACAGAACGGTCGACAGCGCCTCGGGTCGCGTCGATTCGGTGGTCACGATCTCGACCAGCGGCATGCGGTGCACCGGGTTGAAGAAGTGCATGCCCAGCAGTCGCCCCGGATCGCGCAGCGACTCGGCCATGCGCGTCACCGAAAGCGCCGAAGTGTTCGTGGCGATGACGCAGTTCGAGCGCACGTGCGACTCGAGCTCGCCGAGCACTTTGCACTTCACGTTCAGGTTCTCGACCACCGCTTCGACGACCACGTCGGCCAGCGAGAAGCCGTCGTAGCCCAGCGTCGTGCTGATGAGCGCCATCTTGTTGTGGAATTCGTTGCCGCTGATGCGACGCCGCTTGCGCGCCTTGGCCATGATGTCGCGCGCCGTGCGCAACGCCAGCAGCAGCGCGTCGGGCTGGATGTCCTTCAAGCGCACGCGCATGTCCTTGGAGGCGGCGAGCTGCGCGATGCCGCCGCCCATGACGCCGGCACCCACCACGCCGACCTGCTGCACCTGCGCGGGCTCGGGCAGGTCGCTTCCCACGCGCTTGTTGGCTTCGGTCAAGCGGAACAGGTGCACCAGGCTCGCCGACTCGGGCGTGAGCGCCATGCGCGCCAGCAGATCGGCTTCGCGTGCGTAGTTCGGCTTGCGCAGGCCAACGCGCACCGCTTCGATCGCCGCGAGCGGCGCCGGATAGTGCCCGCGCGTCTGTGCGCGCACGCGCTTGGTCGCTGCGCGCAGAACGACGGCGCGTCCGAGCGGCGTGCGATCCAGAAAGCCCGGCATCGAAAACAACGGACGACGCGAACGCCGGGTCGCGCGGAAACGACCCGAGTCCGCGAGCTCCCGCGCCACGCGCGTGGCCTCTTCGACGAGGAGCGCGCGATACGTCACGCCGTCGACCAGTCCGATGCGCAACGCACGTTTCGCGTCGAGCATGCGTCCGCTCAAGATGAGATCCAACGCGGCCTGCAGACCCACCACCCGCGGCAGTCGCTGCGTGCCGCCGAACCCCGGCACGATGCCCAGCTTGACCTCGGGCAG
>JBFJHN010000477.1:0-3575 GCA_041613275.1 Candidatus Krumholzibacteriia bacterium
AGATCGACTTTGCGTACGACCTGGATCGCGCGCGCAAGCACGTGTGGCCGGCCATTCGCAAGCCGCGTCGCGCCTACGCGCGTCCACTGCTGGTGGCGGCAGCCATTCTGGCGCTGACGGGCGGTATGCAGTCGACGATGTACGTGAGCTCGCACACGGCGGAACCGCGCTACGATTGGGACACGGTGGCCGCGACGGGCGGCGCCGAGACGCATCTCGTCTCGTCGCGCGGCAACGGCCAGCGTTGGTGGCTGCTCGAACCGGAACAGAGCCTCGAGGTGGACGTGCGCGGGCCCGACGAGCTGCGGTTGGAGTCACGGCTCATTCTCCCGGACGGTGACTCCGAGCTCACGCCGTATCTGCTGGACATCTACATCGACGGCGAAATCGCCAACTGGTCGAAGTACTCGGCATGTCCCAGTCGTTCGGTGCGCTGGAGAGGGCGGCACGTCTCAAAGCGCAAGCGCGAGCTGGTGCAGGTGCCCGCCGGCGTGCATCGCTTGAAGGTGCAGCTGCACTCCGTCAACGGCGAGCCGTGCCTCGTGCGCGTGCGGCGCGCGGAGAAGACCGCCGACGACGAGACGTGAACACAGGGCTTCGACTCACGGGACATCGGGCGTCCTGTGAGTCGATCTCGGCTCGCGTCGGGAACACTCGGCACGGGTGCCGTGGGTTCCGGGAGCAGCGCTGGCAAGCAGCGCCGAGATGGATGTTGCCCCACCGCGGCTTTCTCGATAGGGCGAGTTGTCTTACCTTCGCAAGAGGGCTGGTGACTCGAGCCGTTGGGAGATCCATTGCGTTCGGGATACCGAGTCGCCGGGAAATGGGTCGGTCTCGGTGTACTCGTCTTGCTGGTGATCGCCGCGCTCTATGTCGGCTTCCTGGCCTTTCCCTCGCCGCTTTTCGCGCACAAGGGCTCGTTCGACGAGTTCACGGTCTATTCAAACGTTTCGCTGGACGACGCGTTCGACCCAATCATGGAAGAAGCTCGTGTGCGCATCGCAGCGATGGATGATGCGCGTCCGGGTGAGCGCTACCGGATCTATCTCTGCGAGAGCGGCCGACTGTATCCGCTCTTTGCGGCGCTGACCCGACGCACCGCGAACAGCCTGGCGATCGGCGTTTCCGCTCTTGGGACCATCTACGTCAACGAGGCGAAAGTGCAATCGATGGCCCAGCAACATGCAGGGCGGATCCCGCACTCACGTTTCGAGGGGAACCTTGCAGAGGTCGTGGCACACGAGGTGGCGCACTTCAACGTCGTCGAGAGGTTGGGTTACCGCGCCGCGCTGCGCATGCCGGTTTGGAAGAGCGAAGGGTACGCCGAGTACCAGGCGAACCGGGCGACGACACGTGCCGACTCCTCGTACGACTTCGTTTCCAGGATCGATCTTTTGCGAAATGGCCCGTACTGGGGGGACGCCTCCGTGGCGCGGCGGCTGTTCGAGTGGCATCTGCTCGTCGAGTTCCTGGCCGACGTCAAGGGATACGATCTCGAGCAACTCGTCGACCCTGCGGTGACGGAGCCCGATGCGCGTTCCGAGATGATTGCGTGGTACGAGGCTCAAAGCTAGATGCGCCGGCGTGATTTTCTTGCGCGGGCTCGAGTGAGCGGTCTTGACGACGATTGCAACGCTGATCGTCTCACGGCAGCTTCCTCATGGCGGCGAGCAGGTCGCGGTGAAGCAAGCCGTGGAAGTGGTGTTCTCCCGTTTCGACGCGTGGCGCGTAGCGGCCTCGGTCGTAAGCGCGTGATCCCAGCCCGATTTGGACCGATTCGCAGATGGCGATGTCCTCGCGTTGAGTGACGTCACTCTGCTCGATGCTCTCCTCGATGAAGCGCTTGGCTTCGTCGCCTTTGGATTCCTCGAAGAAGAAGTCGTAGACGACGGTGCAGCGGTTGGGCCCCAGCGGCATGATGTAGTTGGAGTCGAGGCACGGCCCGTAGCGATTCAACGTGAAGTTGGGGTAGATCCAGGCGTAGAGGGCTCCAGGACCAATGCGCTCATTGGGATCGTAGTCGATGCGTCCATCGCGCTCGGGTGCGGCGCCGGCGCCCTGGATGGAGAACTCGCCGAAGATTTCGGTGCGGTAGCTCTTCATGTCGAGCTGTGCGTCGAGCGTCGGGTGCATGTGCGGGATGTGGTAGCCGCCGTCGAGATAGTTGTCGACGTAGACCTTCCAGTTGCACTCGATCGTCCAGCTCTTGCGCGTGTAGAACGCGAGGTCCGACCAGTTCGTGGCTTCGAGACGCGCGTCGAGCTCGCCGACGAGGCTTGCGAGCGAGGGTGCGTCCGGGTTGCCGTTGACGAACACCCACGGTCCCCACACCTCGGTGCGCATGGGGACGAGCGACATCTCGTTGCGGTCGAAGTCGCGGATGCCCGCGATGCGCGGGGCCGACTTCAGGCGTCCGTCGAGGCGGTAGCTCCAGGCGTGGTAGCCGCAGACCAGCTCGTCGGCGCGGCCCGCGCCTTGAACGACCTCGCGTCCCTTGTGCAAACAAACGTTATAGAAGGCGCGCACTTCGCCGTCCTGGTCGCGCACGACGACCCAGGGCTCGCCGGCCAAGCAGCCGCTCACGAAGTCGCCGGGTGAGGCGACCTGATCCACGCGTGCCACGGGTTGCCAGGTGCGCGCGAACACGGCGCTGCGCTCGAGCTCGTACAAGTCGGGCGACGTGTACCACGAAGACGGTGGCGTCCAGGCCGCTTCGATGGGAATGCCCGGATCGAAGCGCAGGATCTCTTCGCGAAGCGGCTTCATGCGGACAGTTCACATCGGGCCGGTTGACGCTGTCAACAGCATGGGCTTGTGGGCTCAGAGGAGCGGAACGTTGCCGTGCGCGTACGCTTCCGAGTCGAGGTCAGGCAGCTCGACCCGCCGGATCCAGACGAGCAGAGGAATCAGACGCTGGCGTTCTTCGGAGCCGTCCTCATGTTCATCGCTCTCATCACCTACGGCCAGTGGATCACCATCGGCGTGATCGAGGAGAAGAGCAGCAGGGTGGTCGAGGTCGTGCTCGGCGCGGTTCCGGCACGAAGTCTGCTCGCAGGCAAGATCATCGGCATCGGCGCGCTCGGTTTGCTGCAGTTGATCATCTTCGCCGCGGTCGGACTCACGGTGGCGTCGTTCACCAGCGGCTTCGAGATTCCGAGCGCAGCGGGACGCACCACGGCTGCCGTGATCGTCTGGTTCCTTCTCGGTTTCGCTTTCTACGCCACGGCCTTCGCCGCGGCCGGCTCACTCGTCACTCGACAAGAGGACGCCCAGAACGTCGTCTTTCCGGTCTCGATCTTCCTCATCATCGGCTACATGATCTCGACAACAGCCCTGACCGGCATGAACGACGTGGTACGTGTGGCCTCGTACATTCCTCTCACGGCACCGACGACCATGCCCATGCGCATCGCCGTTTCCGACGCGGCGTGGTGGGAAGTGGTCGCCGCCACGGGACTGATGGTTGTCGCCATATGGGTTCTCGTCCGAGTTGCGGCGAGGATCTACTCCGGCGGGTTGCTCCGGATTGGACAGCGGACGAAGATACGCGAAGCTCTCCGCTCGGCAGAGACCTG
>JBFJHN010000478.1:0-3548 GCA_041613275.1 Candidatus Krumholzibacteriia bacterium
GACGTCGGTGGGCGTGTCGTACGCAAACGACGAGACGATCAGCTCGACCTCGTTGCCGTCGGTGGGCGGTCCCCCGAACAGCCACAGGTTGAAGCGCATGCGTTCGACGTCCGGCACCGGCACCGCGCCGGTGTGGCTCCAGGTGGCCGTGGGCTGGGTGAGAGCGCCGCCGGGATTGCACCAGGCGTGGAAGTCGATGCGCTCGTTCGACCAATCGAGCTGCAGCGTGTGGCGTGACACCGCGGGCACGAACCACGGATGGATGGCGTTGGGCTGCACGACGAACTGCGCGTTGCTGGTGCGATTCGGATCGCCCCAGCGACTGAACTCGACGTCGGCTTCGTCGCCCTGATCGGAGTAGAAGAAGCCGGCGAAGACCACGTTGGGATCCAAGGCGTCGAGGTTGCCTTCGACGTCGAAGCGATAGCGCCCATGCCCCATATAGTCCTGGCTGAAGACCTCGGCGCTGTACCACACGCCGTCGCGCTGGGTGATGCGCAGGTGCAGGCGCCCCTGTCCGTCCACCCAGACGGCGTCGGCTGCGTCCGACCAGAAGTTGTTGCCGGGACCGTAGGGAACGTCGCCCGTGGCCTTGACGATCCACGTCGAGCCGGCAAACGTGATCTGGCGCTGCGCGTCCGGAGCGCGGACCACCGCCAGCACGTCGCCTCCCACCGCCGGCAACGCGCTCATCTGCGCCGGGGCTTGCCAGCCGCGTCGCGCCAGCACCGCTGCGTAGCGCGCGCCCCCGTGCGTGGGGCTCGAGAAGGTTCCCCCGCAGCCCACCTCGACGGTCACACCTACGAAGGGCTGCACGTAGTAGATATCGGTCTGCGCGTACACCGCCACGATGACGTCGTCGGTCTCGACGTTCGACACCGTGCCGTGCAACGAGCCCGCCCACTGCCCGTAGCAGCAGTCGGGTGGAGTTTCGGTGAGCACCACCTGCGGGACGCCCGCGGGATCGCCGACCACGCAGGCGCGGGCCGACGGCAGGACGAGGAACGCGGCGCACGCCACGGTCCACGCGCGTACGCACCGAGCCCCGCCGGGAACGACGAGAAAACGCATGAAGCACTCCGTCGCTTCGTGCAACAACGACACCTGATGAATGTCGAGGAGAAATCCAGAGGCCGCGAAGAACGCGACCCACGCGCTTTCATTGTAGCCGATCGCCGCCGGGCGCGGGCCGGAAAGACGTTTCGGGCGTGCGCGAGCGCGTCGCGGCGTCCAGAGCGTCGCTCATCGTCTGTGGATCGCGCACGATCTCGAACAAGTCGGAGAGACCCCTGGGGTTGAAGCGTTCTTCCACCGAGCGTTCGATCATGCTCAACAACGGATCGAAGTAGCCGTTGACGTTCGCCAGCACGATGGGCGCGTCCGTGCGTGCGAGCTTCTTGAGAGCCAGCACCTCGAGCACTTCGTCCCAGGTGCCGATGCCGCCCGAGAGCGCCACGAACACGTCGGCGTTCTCGCGCATGTAGCGCTTGCGCTCGGCCAGCGTTTCGGTGATCACGATTTCGTCGGCCGTGGCAAAGGCGAGATCGCGCGCGTTCAGGAAACCGGGCACGACCGCGATGACGCGCCCGCCGGCCGCCTGCGTCGCCGCGCCGACCGCCTGCATCAATCCCAGGTTGCAACCACCCCAGACCAACGTGTGCCCGTGCTCCCCGATCCACGTTCCCGTGTGCTGCGCCATGGCGACGTGCGCGTCGGCGATGTCGGCGCTGGAGGCGCAGTACACACAAACGCGCATCAAGCATCCGTCCCTTCGCGACGCGACACCAGAGCCTCGGCGAAGCTGCGCGCGTCGAACTCCTCGATGTCGTCCAGCTGCTCGCCGACGCCGACGAACTGTACCGGGATCTCGAGCGCACGCCGGATGGCGAGGACCACGCCACCCTTGGCCGTGCCGTCCAGCTTGGCCAGGAACAAGCCCGTGACGTCGACCGAGGACAGGAACTCGCGCGCCTGCGCCAGACCGTTCTGTCCCGTGTTGGCGTCGAGCACCAGAAGCGTTTCGTGCGGCGCGTCGGGCAGCACCTTCTGGATGGCGCGCCGGATCTTGCGCAGCTCCTCCATCAGGTTCGTCTTGGTGTGCAAACGACCTGCGGTGTCGATGATCGCGACGTCGGCGCCACGCGCCTGCGCGGCCTGCGCGGTGTCGAAGGCCACGGCGGCAGGGTCGGCGCCGTGCTGCTGGCGTACGAGCGTTGCGCCGATGCGCTCGGCCCACACGCCCAACTGCTCGATGGCCGCCGCGCGGTAGGTGTCGGCGGCGCCAAGGAGCACCTTCTTGCCCAGGCTCTGGTACATCCAGGCGAGCTTGCCGACGGACGTCGTCTTTCCGGTGCCGTTGACGCCGACGACCAGCACGACGTGCGGCGGCGGCGTCAAGCGCTCTTCGGCGTTGGCCGTCGATTCGCCGAGGATCCCGACCACGGCGTCGCGGATGGCGCTCTCGACCGGCTCCAGATCGCCCTCACCGAGCTCAGCACCGCGCACGCGCTTGCGCACCTGCTCGGTGATCTCGGTGGCAGCGTCGACGCCCATGTCGGAAGCGATGAGGATGTCTTCGATCTCGTCGAGCGTGGCGGCATCGAGCTGGGCCTTGCCGGTGACGAGCTCGCGCACGCGACCAAACATGCTGTTGCGCGTCTTGGCGAGACCACGCCGAAGACCGGCGAAAGGCTTTCTAAACACGCGGCTCCTCGGGCTGCGGATCGCGCACCGTTTCGGCGCTCGGGGAGTCCTCCGCTGCCGCCTCGTCCTCTTCGTGCCAGTCGCTCGCCACACGCGCTGCGGGCTGGGGCACATCGCCGTTGCCGCCGCCGTTGCCGTTGCCGGCATCGGCCGCGAGCTCCTCGGCCACCGCGCTCGTGGTCTGCAGGATGGCTGCGGCGCGGGAGACGCGCTCGGTGCGCTTCTTCAAGCGCTGCGTCTGGCCCCGCACCTTGCCGTCCAGCGCCACCGCCACCAGCTTGGAGACACCTTCCTCTTCCATGGTCACACCATACAGGAAGTCGGACGCTTCCATCGTCAGCTTGTTGTGCGTGATGACGATGAACTGCGTGCGATCGCGGAACTCCTGCAGGAGCGTCACGAAACGCGAGATGTTGGCGTCGTCGAGCGGTGCGTCGACCTCGTCGAAGACGCAGAACGGACTCGGCTTCACCAGGTAGATCGAAAACAAGAGCGCGATGGCCGTCAACGCGCGCTCGCCGCTCGAGAGCTGCGTCAGCGTGTCGATCTTCTTGCCGCGTGGGCGCACGCGAATCTCGACATCGGTGTCGAGTGGATCGTCCGGATTCGTCAGCAGCAGATCGCCGTCGCCGCCGTCGAACACCGTACGGATGGTCTCGCAGAAGTACGCACGCACCTGCTCGAACGTCTCCATGAACAGGAAGCGCGCCGTGCGGTTGATCTTGTCGATGGTCTGCTGCAGTGACTCGCTGGCTCGAATCAGATCGTCGCGCTGGTTCTCGAGAAACTGCAGACGCTGGCTCTTCTCCTCGAACTCCTCGAGCGCCAGAAGGTTGACGGGCCCC
>JBFJHN010000479.1:0-3523 GCA_041613275.1 Candidatus Krumholzibacteriia bacterium
AGGACCCCCACCAACCCACCGGGCACCATGATCTGGGCGTAGTAGGCATTACCCGTCGCGGAATCCTCCTGCCAGGCGATGTAGAACGCGAGCCCCAGACCAACCAGCAAACCGAAAAGAACAACAGCGACTTTGGAACGCACCCACACCGCGAACAGGCCAATCAGGAAGCCTGCGACAACATCCTTCAGGGCCGACCACAAGATGATGCTTCCGATCTGTGGACGGGCGTCGGGCTCGATCCACGCCGAAGCGCCGTCCACAAGCCCGAGAACGGCCCCCAGGGCCACCGCCAGCAGGATCTTCTTCATTGGGCGTCCTCCTTCCGGCCGCGTCTCGGCCGCTCCTGAAGTTCTCTTACCCGGCCGAGCAGATTCCTTTTCGACCCGCAGAATTTTTTTGCCTAGGAGCCACGCGACAGCAACGCCACGGCCCGTGCGACCGCGTACGCGAGAAGCAACATCACCGCAACGCGATTCCGCCACAGGAACTTCCCCGCGCGCGTGGCGACGCTTTCCGGATGCGCGAGCACGGGCCGGCCCTCCAGGAACCGGTCGATCTCGCCTGCGAGGTCGGCGGCCGTGGCGTAGCGCTGCGCCGGCTCGACGCTCATGGCCTTGTGCACGACGGCGCGCAAGGCACGCGGCACGCGAAAGTCGGCGGGCTCGGCGTCGAGCAGGAAGCCGAGAACGGCACCGAGCGCGTGCACGTCGGTGCGTGCGTCGAGCCGGTCGATCTCGCCGCGCGCCTGCTCGGGGGCCATGTAACCGGGCGTGCCGAGAATCGATCCGTGCTGGGTGGCGGGCATCACCCCGGGTGCACGCACGTTCAGCGTCTCGGCCGTGGCGTCGTGCTCGCGCGCTCGGTGGATTGGCTCGCCGTCGGAGCGCAAGATCTTTGCCACGCCCCAATCGACCACCAGCACCTCCCCGAAAGAACCGACCATGACGTTCGCGGGCTTGAGATCGCGATGCAGCACTTGATGCGCGTGCGCGAACCCGACCGCTTCGCACAGACGCCGGAACAGGGTCAACCGCCCGCGCAGCGACACGCCGCTTCGCGCCCAGCGATCCAGGCGCTCGCCGCGCACCAGCTTCATCGTGTAGAAGATGCGGCCGTCGGCGAGCTCGCCCACGTCGTAGACGGGAACGATGCCGGGGTGCTCGAGCCGCGCCAGCACGCGCGCCTCTTGCATCAGCCGTGTGGCCAGCTCGCCCTCGGGATCCTCTACATCGAGCACCTTGAGCGCGACCTCGCGCTCAAGAAACGGGTCCTCGACGCGATACACCGTCCCCATGCCGCCGCGTCCGATGGGCTCGACAAGCCGATACTTCGTGTTCGACAGATCGATCTCGGAACCGGCGGCACGCAGGCGTTCGACGGCGCGATCCGACAGCCACTTCACGTGGGATCTCCTCCGAGCAAAGCGCGCGCCTCGGCGCGGAACTCTTCATCGCTTGCGGTGAGCTCGCGCAAACGCTCGAGCGCCAGTCGCCGAAAGGCGCGGCGTGCGGCCGCGAGCTGGTTGGTGACGTCGGTCACGCGCAGGCCGTGCTCGCGCGCGAGGTCGTCGTAGGTGACGGCTTCCTCGTCGAGATCGTAACGCTCGAACAAACGGAAGCGTGTCTCGTTGGACTTCTCGGCGCACTCGCGGTGCAGCGCCTCGACGACGAGCGCGAAGAAGCCCCGCACCCACTCACGTTCGAAGAAAGCCTCCCCCTGGCGCGGGTCGGGCGGATCGAGACGTGCCAGATCGTCTTCGGCGGTCTCGAAGTCGAGCCGCACCATCTGCACCTGGCCGCCACGCTTGACGCGCCCGGCGTCGCGTTCGTGCTTCTGAACGAAGCGGTCGAGGCACACGCGTAGGAACGTACGCAGCCGCGCACGCTCTGCGTCGTAGCGAGCCAGGTAGTCCTTCTCGAACGTGCGGGTCAGAAACTCCTGGGTGAGATCCTGGGCGTCGTCCGGATTCCGACGCCAGCGCAGGCGCAGGTAGGTGTAGACCGGCCGCCAGTAGCTTTCCAGCAACGTCGCGTACGCCCTCCGGCGCACCTCGGGATCGTCGCTGCGCACGCCCGCGACCACGGAGACGCGCGTCAACGGAAACGCGCTCCCCGTGTTGCGCTCGCTCGAATCCGACGTCATGACCGCCTCGCTGGATGGGATGTCCAACGAGAGCGTAGCAGCTGCGGCGCCTCGCTGCGTAGCCGCCGTGACGCCGCAGCTGCGTCGCCGCCATGACGTTGCGCGGCGCCGCGGCGGTGACGCCCTACTCGTAGCGCTGGATGATGTGGTAGCCGAACGGCGTTTCCACGATTCCGGTGATCTCGCCCACCTTGCAGGCGAAGGTCGCCTCATCGAACTCGGGCGTCATGACGCCCTTGTTGAAGCGTCCGAGATCGCCGCCCTGGCCCGCCGAGGGACCGTCGCTGTACTCGCGTGCGAGTGCGGCAAAGTCTTCGCCCGCGCGCGCACGCCCCAGCGCCTCCTCGGCGCGCGCCATGGCTTCGTCTTTCGTGCGCGTGATGGTTTGCGGCGCGCGCATCGAGCCCGCGTACTGCACCAGGATGTGTCGCGCCGAAGCTCTGAGAATGGGGTTGCGCCGGATGACGTGGAATCCGAACGGCGTTTCGACCGGATCGCTGACCTCGCCGACCTCCATGCCCTGCACCGCCGCGCTGAACTCCGGGATCATCTGGCCCGCGGGGAAGACGCCGAGATCGCCCCCCTGAGGAGCGCTGGGACCCTCCGAGTGCACCCGGGCCAGCGACGCAAAATCGGCGTCGGGCGCCTTCGCCTGCTGGGCGATCGAATTCGCCAGGTCGCGCGCTTCTTCCTTGCTGCGCGTGATCTCCGCCGGGGCGCGTGCGCTGCCCTGATACATGACGAGAATGTGCGAGGCGGCCAGCTCTTCCCGTGACGCCGGCGGCGTGGGCTTCGGCAGCGGAGGCGGCGGGGTTTGCGCGGCGGCTTGCGAACCGCCGTCCGCGTCGCCCAGCGTCTCCTCGCTGGACTGCGAGCAAGACAGGCAGACGAGCGCCAACACCAGGCACGTCAGAACACTTGGAAGCTTGTTGCGCGTGGACACCGCTGAACCACCTTCCGGTCGTTTTGTGAATCGAATCGCACCTTGGCGCGAGCCGCTCGGCACCGAGGCGCAGCCTAGCAGACGCGCCCCCGGGTGGCACGGAATGGACGGTTGGCGCGAGAAGCGCGCTGCGACCCGCGTCCGGCGCGATACTGGGCGGCTTGCCCCCGGCGGGGCGGGCGCGCATTCTTATGGGCTGACCCGGGCGGTTCCAGCGGACGGGCCGTCGGGCAGGCACTCGCCGAGGGAGGAGACGTGCGCCGATCGAGCCCCCACGGACGCCTCGCGCGTGCGACCTTGGCGCTCGCTTGCGCGATGCCGGCACTCGCGACTGCGCACACGCTGCAACCCGGACGCGCAGGCGGCGAATCGCGCCTTCACCTGTCCCGCGACGGGATGCCGCCCGAGCGCGCGGTCGTTCAAGCGCCGGCTGGC
>JBFJHN010000480.1:0-3518 GCA_041613275.1 Candidatus Krumholzibacteriia bacterium
GGTGGTGCTGCAGCCGACCGGCAAGCGGTTGGCACAGGGGGAAGCGAACATGACCGCGGTGATCGCGTGCCTGCTTCTGGTGCCGCTGGTCCACTATCTCAGCACGGCGTCGTGGCGCATGCGGATCGTCGTCGCGCCCGTTGCGGTCATCAACGTCATCGCGGTGATCATCTCGACGTCGCGCATCGGGATGATCCTCCTGGCGCTCACGATGGTCTACCTACTCCTGCGCTCGCGCCACCGCGTGCTGTATCTCGCGCTCGTCGGCATCGGACTGACCGTGTTCTTCTTGAACGTCCCGTCGCGATACTGGACACGTTTCGTCTCGTTGGGACAGCTGACGGACATCGTGGTCGACCGTTCGCTTCTGCTGCGGATGCACGCGCTCGAAGTGGGCTGGACGATCTTCATCGATCACTTCTGGACCGGTGTCGGGATCGGCAACTTCGGCGCCTGGTCGCAACGCTACATGGCGCTCAGCCTGTGGGCGCACAACTCGTTCCTCGACGTGGCCGCGACACTGGGAATCTTCGGCTTTCTGACCTACATCGTCTGGCTGGGAAGCGGGTTCGGGATGGCGTTCGGCGCCGTAAAGGGCTCGCGCCGACTGGGGTTTCCGCTGGCGCGCGGTGTGGCGCTCGACGTCGCGGCCATGCTCACCCTCTTCGTCATTGCAGCGATGACCTTGGATTTGGCCTACAACCACCTGTTGTGGCTGCTGCTCGGGTGCGCCAACGCCATGCGCATCTGGACGGCGTCACGCGGCGTCACGGCTGCGGACACGTCGGGCAAGCGTACACCCTGAAAGAGTAATCCTCCGGGAAGTCGTGCTCTTCGACGAGCTCGAAGGCGGCTTCGAGCATCCAACCGTCCAGCTCCGCCATCGTATAGCGCATCGAAGGCACCACGACGGCATCGATGTGCGGCGCGTGTTCGGCAGGGTCGATGATGGCGAGCCGCCCGCCCGGCACCAGGTGGCGTCGAAGACCGCGCAGATACGCACCTCGATTCTCGATATGGTGCAGCGTGTCGCAGACGAAGATCAGATCGACGGGATAAGGGAGACGCGCGTCGGTCTGCGTCGCGAGGACGACGCGCACGTTCACGAGGCCGCGGCGCGAGGCGTCGCGTTCGATGTGGTTCAGGAGGTTCTCGTTCACGTCGACGGCATAGACCGTCCCCTCCGGTCCGACGCGTGAAGCAAACTCGCGGGTGAACAATCCCGTGCCGGCCCCGAGATCCGCGACCGTTTGCCCCGGCTGGATGTTCAGCGTGTCGCAGACGCGATCCACTTGGAGCTCGGCCAGGCGTGGCGCCGACTCCAGCGTCCAAAGGTACAGACGCGCGATGATCCACTCGCGCTGACCCCACGCGAGCGCGCCGAGCGCGACAACCGCGACCACGAGACCGATCCAACGGCGGCGACGCGCCATGCTATCCTTCGCCTTCCGCGTGAGAACGCTCCGCGACCCCACCCCGACTCGAGGAGGCTCGCATGCCGGGTGCGCTTCGACGCGTTTGCAACACGTTGTCGTCCTTCGGAGTGCTCGTTGCTCTGACCGTGCCGTACGCCGCGGCCGAGCACCGCGAGGTGCCCACCGGTGCGTTCGTCGTGGAGCACGAGCTGGAGCTGCCGGGTACGCCTGAATCGATCTACGACGCCATCACGGGCGACATCTCAGGCTGGTGGGACCACAGCTTCTCCGAGAAGCCCGCGCGCTTCTATATTGAAGCCAAGCCTGGCGGAGGATTCTACGAGATCTTCGACGAGTCGGGCGACGGCGTGCGCCACGCCGAAGTGATCTTCGCCCAGCGCGGCAAGCTCCTGCGCTTCGAGGGGCCGTTGGGGCTCACCGGGAACGCCATCCATATGGTGATGACTTACACCTTCGAGCCCGTCGGCGAGGACTCGACGCGCCTGAAGCTGAGCACACACGCTGCAGGTGAGATGCAGGAGGGATGGGCCGCAGCGGTCGACCGCGCCTGGCGGCACTTCTTGTTCGAACGTTTCAAGCCGTACGTGGAGTCGGGCAAACATCTGCACCGATAAGGCAGTCCGTCGCGCGGATGGCTTGCGCGGGTCTTCCGCTACTTGAGCAGCACGATGCGCCGGGTGAACGTGAAGTCTGCCATGCGCAAACGAACGAAGTAGACACCGGACTCGACCTCCACCCCCGCGTCGTCCTGCGCGTTCCAGGTCACGGTGTGACGCCCAGGATTCTGCGCGGAGCGCGCCAGGGTGCGGACGCGGCGTCCACGTGCATCGTAGACGTCCAGCTCGATGCGACCCGGTTCGAACAGCTCGTACTGGACGCGGATGCGGCTGTTGAAGGGATTGGGCCGCAACGTCAGCAGTTTCACGCCACGACCCGAAACGACCGTGAGCTCGACGCGCGAGGGTTCGCTGGCCTCCACACCGTCGTGCGCCACGTACGTGAAGCTGTCCGCACCGGAATAGCCAGGGTACGGGGTGTACGTGAACGAGCCGTCGGGGTGGAGAAGCACGTCGCCATGCTCCGGCGACGTGTGCAGCTCTGCGCGGAGCGGTGCGTTCTCCGGGTCACGATCGTTTTCGAGTACGCCGGGCGCACGCACCTCGAAGCCACCGTCGCCCCACACTTCGTAGCGATCGATCTCGATTTCGGGAAGCTGGTTGGCGGTCTTGTCGCGTACCTGGACCTCGCCTCGTGCCGCGGACGCGGCGCTTTGAGCGCGTGCCGTACCGGAAGTGCCGTCGGGCTCTTGGCCATCGATGCGATTCTCATATGGGTCGCGCGAGAGGTCGCGACGATCCAGCGCCACGGAAGCGCCGCCGGGGATGACGGTGATGGAAACCGTCGTGCTGTCGGCGCCGCCGTTGCCGTCCGAGCACGTGTACGTGAATGCGTCGCTGCCGCTGTACCCACCGTTCGGTGTGTACGTGAACGACCCGTCTGCGTTGAGCGTCAGCGAGCCGTTCGAAACGTCGCTCGATATGCTAGCGCTCAGGGCGTCCCCGTCCACGTCGGAGTCGTTGGACAAGACGCCTGGCGCCGATACGGTCAAGGTGCTGTCCTGGTCGACGTTGTAGGCCTCCGTGACCGCGACGGGCGCGTCGTTGGTCGGGTTGATGGTGAGGTTCACCGTGCCCGTGTCGCTGCCGCCGTTGCCGTCCGAGACGGTGTAGGTGAACGAATCCGCGCCGTTGTAGTTGGCGTTCGGCGTGTAGTCGTACGAGCCGTCGGAGTTCAGCGTGAGCGAACCGTTGGACGGCCCCGCCAGGACCGCGGCCGTCAGTGAATCGCCGTCGGCGTCCGTGTCGTTTGCGAGCACGCCGGGGGCGGCGACGTTGAGCGTCGCATCCTCATCGACGCTTCCTGCGTCGTCGGACGCCACGGGAGCATCGTTCACCGAGTTGATCGTCAGCGTCACGCTGCCCGTGTCGCTGCCGCCGTTGCCGTCCGAGACGGTGTAGGTGAACGCGTCGCCGCCGTTGTAGCCGGCGTTCGGCGTGTAGTCGTACGAGCCGTCTGCGTTCA
>JBFJHN010000481.1:0-3495 GCA_041613275.1 Candidatus Krumholzibacteriia bacterium
GACACTTCGTGATGTGGCACACCGGCGCCTGCATTGCTTTCGCGGAAAGCGTCGAAGCCGTGCCGCAAACCCTCGCCGAGGTCCGCCCGACGATTCTCGTGAGCGTGCCGCGCCTCTACGAGAAGATGAACGCGCGCGTTCTGTCGGCGGTGGCGGAATCGTCGTGGATCCGCCAGAAGCTGTTTGACTGGGCTCAGCAGGTGGGACGGCAGCGCGTGCAGCTCGAGCAGGCCGAGCGCCCCGTCCCCCCCTGGCTGCAGGTGCAGAGCTCGGTGGCCGACCGGCTGGTGTTCTCGAAGCTGCGGCAACGGCTGGGAGGACGGATCCGTTTCATGATCTCGGGCGGTGCTCCGCTTTCACCCGGGATCGCCGAGTTCTTCTATGCCGCCGGGCTCGTCATCCTGGAAGGCTACGGCCTCACCGAAACGTCGCCCGTCATCGCGGTCAACCCGCTCGCGCGGCCGCGCATCGGCACGGTGGGCCCGCCGTTGGACGACGTCGAGGTGCGCATCGCGGACGATGGCGAGATCGTCGCGCGCGGTCCCAACGTCATGCGAGGATACCTGGGCCTGCCGGAGGAAACAGCGGCCGCGCTGGTGGACGGCTGGTTCCACACCGGCGACGTCGGACGCTTCGACGCCGATGGGTATCTGTGCATCACCGACCGCAAGAAGGACCTCATCGTCACCGCGGCCGGCAAGAACATCGCCCCTCAGCCCATCGAGTCGCAGCTGAAGGCCACGCGATTCGTCGCCGAAGTCATCCTGATCGGAGACCAGCGCAAGTACATCAGCGCGCTCATCGTGCCACAGTTCGCCAACCTGGAAGCGCATGCGCGCACGCAGGGCTGGGTCACGGAGTCGCCCCGCGACCTCGTGCGCGTGCCGGAGGTGGTGTCGCTGTTCGAGGAGGTCGTCAGCACTCTCAACGCGCAGCTGCCGCGCTTCGAACGCGTCAAGCGCTTCTGCCTGCTGGAGCGCGAGCTGCAGATCGATACGGGCGAGATCACACCGACGATGAAGGTGAAGCGCAACGTCGTCGCCCGCCTCTACGCCGAGCAGATCGAGGCGTGCTACACCGATCCCGCACCCGAGGGCATCGGCTGTCCCTCCACCGACACGGGCGATGAAGCTCAGCTCACCGCGCCGACACGGACTTCGTGAACGCGTCGCTCAAGTCTTGGCGTGTGCTGCGGCGATCTCCGCCTCGCGCACCGCGCGCCGCAGAATATGCTTCTGCTTGTGGATCGCGTGCCGAATCTCGCTCAGCCTGGCGCGGTCGCGCGCTTCGAGAGCCGCGTCGCGCTCCTTCTTGAGCTCGCGGATCTTCCTCTTGACCGCCGTCTTGTCGATGCTGAGCTCGCCATGGACATGCTTCTCCACGCCCAGGATGCCGGCGTAGATGTCGACCAGCTCATCCTTCTTCTTGGCCGAGAGTCCGGTCATGTTGGGGTCTTTCTCGGCGATCGCGTCGCGCAGCTTCACGGCCGTCATCTTCTGGATGTCGTGATAGTTCATGATCCTCCCTGGAGGCGCTTCCGCCGGCGCGCGCAGGCATTGCAGCACCGGCGTTCCCAAGGTTTCGAAGAGCAGGCTGATTATAGGAGCCGTTGGGGCTCTGCGGAAGACGTTCCAGGCGGAGTCTGACCGGCGCCGGAATCGGTGCCGGTGCGCCATCAGGGAATCGACTTGGTCACCGTGACGGCGTCGAGAACGTTGCCCGTAGCGCTTTCGATCTGGCGTATGGAAAGGGTGTTGCCGTCCACCTGCACGTGCGTGAACGAGATCGTCTCGTCGACGAAGAAGGCGTTGAGATCGCAGTCCTGGGTCGGGCTGCTCTTCAGCTTGGCACCGCAGCCGGTGACGATGTACAGCGTGCCGTCGGGATCCACGTAGTTGGGATCCTGATCCTGGTTGACGGGGTTCGGGCCGCGCATCGGATAGAGGCGCTCATACGTGTGCGCGTGCCCCATGAACACCGCGTCGACTCCGTAGTCGTCGAACACCGGGTGGAAGTTCTCGATGACCGCGTCCTCATAGCCCTTGTACGTGCACGTGTATCCGGGGTGGTGGTAGTACACGAACGTCCACGTAGCATCCTGATGCGCCTCCAGATCGGCACGCAGCCACGCCACCTGGTTGTCGCGATCCCAGATGTTGCCGTTGCGCGTGTCCAGCGCCACGAAATGCGCGTTTCCACGGTCGAACGAGTAGTAGTGCTCGTTGTTCGGCAGGTACCACTGCTCGGCGAAGTTGACGTCCGGGTCCACGTGCCAGTCGTGATTCCCCAGCGCCGGCATGACGGCCAGGTTGCGCAGAATCGGCGACCACGGCGTCATCAGGTTGTCGTCGTAGCCCGAAGCCTCGCCGTCCGGATAGATCACATCTCCGCAGATGAGACCCAGCTCACTGCGCGGCTGCGTCACGCGCACGCGTTCTCCGGTGACCGCTTGCTCGCCGCCCGGCTCACCCACGTCGCCGGTGACGAAGAAGCTCAGCTGCCCGTCGGCACGTCCGGCATCGGTTTCGAAGAAGAAGTCCGGGCCTTCGGCGAGCGTTTCCCCCCCGGCGCGGACGCGATAGTAGTAGCGCCGTCCGGGGGTGAGACCGTCGAGCGTGATGGCGTGCACCGTTCCCAACGGACCCGCCTTCGACGCGCCATAGGACAAGCTGGTGCCGTACTCGACGCTGGGCTCGAGCGCCGAGGCGCTGCGGAAGGCGATGAGTACGCTCGTTTGCGTGAGCGCCTGCAGGTAGGGCGCGCGCGTGAGCAGCGACGACACCGGGCTCGGGTCGCCGGGCACGTAGGGCTCGGGCGGCGTCGTCGGATCGAGTCGCGGCAGCGCGGGCTGGTTGTGCGGAACGAACAGATCGCATGCGACGCCGCACGCCACCGCCAGAAGTGCCGTCCCGAGAAGCCACAACGACCTGCTGCGTGCTCCGGGGAATCGATGGCTCCTGTCGGGCTGCGACCTCACGTCGAACCTCGCCGGTGTTCTGCGTTGCTGTGGTTTCGATTTCGAGCCCGCATAGGACATGCCAGGCCTGCAAGCGGCCTCGGAAGAGGCGGACGCCTGCGACACAATGTCCCGCAACTCCGGGCCCGAAGCGCACAAACGACAACGTGCCCCCGTGTCGAGCACGTGGGCGTCGCGTGAGTCGTCGCGCGTCGGATCTTGCAATTCGCGTGTCATCGAAACCGGCGGTGCACGCCCGACGGGACCCTGCTAAGGTCGCGGCATGACCTCCGACGACTCCGCTCCGCACGACGCCGTTCCCCAGGCGGGGACCGTGCCGTTTCGCTTGCGCGACGGGCATCTCGAGCTGTGCCTGGTGACCTCGCGTCGCACCGGACAGTGGGGCTTCCCGAAGGGCGTCGTCGATCCGGGCGAGACCGATCGCACCACCGCGCGTCGAGAGACCTGGGAAGAGGCCGGCTTGCGCGGTGAGCTGATCTCGCCGCTCTGCAGCTACACGGACGTCCGCGCGCCCGGGC
>JBFJHN010000482.1:0-3486 GCA_041613275.1 Candidatus Krumholzibacteriia bacterium
GCAGCCCGTCGCCAACCCCACGGCGATCCAAGCCAAAGCGACGCTCGCGCCGCGCCGGACACGACGGTGCCCCGCGTGAGGGTGCACGCGTGTTGGGGGGCGGTGCCGATCGCAGATGCGTCGAGGCACAGCGTCCTTCGCACAATCGAGGGGCCGGAAGCCGTCCTTCCCCGTGGGCAATGGGGGCTGGGATGCGTGGTCCAGTGGGGAAGTGCGTCGAGTCTAGCAAAAGCGTCCGAAGCGGTCAAAACGCCCGAAGCGCGCGCGAGCAAACGTTTTGGACGTTTGGGCCCAAGCTTGATGTCGAACCGATCCCATGACAGGCTTCCGGACCATGGTACGGCCGAAGCTTCGCTCCACCCCCGACGTCTTCCCGCCCCGCGACCGGCGGCGGGCACGCCGGCGCCGCGCCTGGCGCATCGTGGGCCTGTCGCTCGGCCTGGTGGCCCTGGCGTTCGTCGTCGCGGCCGGATGGGTGGCGCTTCGACTCGTGCGCAGCCGCGCAATCTTGGACGGCGAGCTGCGCCTCGACGGGCTGCGCGCCGCAGTCCGCGTCGAGCGTGACGCGTGGGGCGTACCCACCATCGACGCCGAGAATCGTGACGATGCGGCGTTCGCGCTGGGGTTCCTGCACGCTCAGGAGCGCTTTTTCCAGATGGACCTCTTGCGGCGGAGCGCAGCGGGCGAGCTGGCCGCGCTCGTGGGGGGCGCGGCGCTCGACTTCGACCGCTCCCTGCGGCTGCACCGCCTTCGCAACGTCGCCGAGCGCATCGTCGCCACACTGCCGCGCTTCGAGCTTCTCGACACCTACGCGCGTGGCGTCAACGCCGGGCTCGATCGGCTGGGCGCCGCACCGTTCGAGTACATGCTGTTGCGCTCCGAGCCGCAGCCGTGGAAGCCCGAAGACACGATTCTCGTCGTGCTCGCGATGTACATGGACCTGCAGCCCACGAGCGGCGCCATCGAATCCTCCTGGGGTGTGGTGTACGACGTGCTGCCGCGAGAGCTGGCGCAGCTGCTGACCGCGCCGGGCACGCCATGGGACGCACCGATCGTCGGCGCGGCGGAGGCCGTGCCGTCGGTGCCGGGTCCCGACGTGTTCGACGTGCGTCGGCAAGCGCAAGGAGCCACAACGACGGGCTCGCATGTCGACGACGCATTCCTCGCGCGCATCGACGCGGACTTCACGCCGGGCAGCAACAGCTGGGCGGTGGCCGGCAGCCTCACCGTCGGTACGTCGGCTCTTCTTGCCGGCGATATGCACCTGTCGTTGAACGTTCCGAACATCTGGTACCGCGCCTCGTTGACCTGGGAAGGTCCGGGGGCCGAACGCTGGCGCGTCACCGGCGTGACGCTGCCGGGCACGCCGATCGTGGTTTCGGGGAGCAACGGCTTCGTCGCGTGGGCGTTCACCAACTCGATGATCGACGTCAGCGATCTCGTCATCGTCGAGCCGAGCGACGACACGGGTCGTCGCTACCGCACGCCCGACGGGGAGCGCGCGCTCGAGACCCACATCGAGCGCATCGAGGTGCGCGGCGCGGCCACCGACACGCTACACGTCGAGACCACGGTGTGGGGGCCGGTGCTGGACCGCGATCACACCGACCGCCAGCGCGCCTACCGTTGGATCGCGCACGACGTCGAGTCCGTCAACCTCGGCCTGCTCGACATGGAAACGGCAACGACGCTCGAGGAAGCGCTGGACGCCGCCAACCGCACGAGCATCCCCACGCAGAACTGCCTGATCGCCGATCGCACTGGCCGCATCGGCTGGACGCTGATGGGCCCGGTGCCGCGCAGGTTCGGCTTCGACGGACGCGTGCCGCAGAGCTGGGCCGATGGATCGCGCGGCTGGCGCGGCTACCTCGAGCCGCACGAGGTGCCACGCGTGGTCGATCCGCCCGACGGACGACTGTGGACGGCGAACGCACGTGTCGTGGACGGCGATGCGTTGCGGCGCGTCGGCGACGGCGGCTATGTCCTGGGCGCGCGTGCGCAGCAGATCCGCGACGCGCTTTTCGCGCTCGAGCGTGTGACGCCGGACGACATGCTGCGCCTGCAGCTCGACGATCGCGCCGTGTTCCTGTCGCGCTGGCAACGGCTTCTTCTGGACGTGCTGCGCAGCCCGGAGGGCGAGTCGGCGCGCGAGCCCGACGCCACACGCGTCGAGATGCGCGGCCTGGTGGAGAGCTGGGGAGCACGTGCGTCGGTCCAATCGGTCGGATACCGGTTGGTGCACGACTTCCGCGACGCGGTGAGCGAGGCGGTGCTCGCACCGCTCCTCGCGCACCCGCGCGAGGTCCAGCCGCGCCTACGCAACTGGCACTTCCGACAATGCGAGGGCGTGGTGTGGACGCTCGTCGAGACGCAACCCCCCCACATGCTGGACCCGCGCTTCGCCAGCTGGGACGCGCTGCTGCAGGCCTGCGTCGATTCCACGCTCGCGCCGCTCGTGCGCGCGGGCGCGTTGCGCGAGCGCACCTGGGGCGAGCGCAACACGACGCGCATCCGTCATCCGCTGAGCGGCGCGCTGCCCGTGGTGTCGCGGTGGCTGGACATGGCGCGGCGCCCGCTTCCCGGCGACAGCAACATGCCGCGTGTGCAAGGCCCGACGCACGGAGCGTCGCAGCGTTTCGTCGTTGCGCCGGGTCGTGAGGAGGAAGGCTTCGCGCACATGCCCTGCGGCCAGAGCGGGCATCCTCTGTCGCCGTTCTACCGCAAGGGTCATCGCGCCTGGGAGGAAGGCGAGCCCACGTCGTTCTTGCCCGGCGAGACGCAGCACACGCTGACGCTGCGTCCAGAGTCATAGTCGCCTGGATCCCGCACCTAGAGGCCGAGCTTGGCGACGAGCGTTGTCAGATCGGGCACCTCGACGTCGGGCTTGGCGCTGCTCGGCACGGTCGCCCCGAAGCCTTCGCGCCCGTGGCGCCGATTGACCCACACGGTCGTGATGCCGAGCCGATGCGCCGGCGCCACGTCGTGATGCAGGCTCTGCGCGACGTGCAGGATGGCTGGCTTGGGAGCCGCAAGTTCCTCCATGGCCTGGCTGAAGAACTCGGGCGCCGGCTTGTACGCACCCACCTGCTCGGCGGTGACGAGATGATCGAGCTTCACGCCCAGCGTGGGCGCCGTCGTCTCGAACAGATCGTCGTCGATGTTGGAAAGCACGCCCAGTCGATAGCGCGTGGCCAGGGTCTCGAGCGCATCGACGGTGTCGGGGAACGGCTGCCAGTGCGGCATCGACTCTTCGATGCAGCGTCGCTCGTCCTCGCTCACGTCGAACCCGAGGTCCGCCGCGAAGCCGTCGACGACCTCGCGCAGCACCTCGCGGTACGGCTTGTAGTCGTTCATCTGCGCGTTCGACTCGAGCTGCGCATAACGTTCCAGGATGCGCGCTTCGGGAAGGTCGTGGCCGTGGTCGCGAAGGAGGGTTCCGAGGCTGCGCAGAATGCCGGCTTCCCAATCGATGAGCGTGCCGTAGCA
>JBFJHN010000483.1:0-3480 GCA_041613275.1 Candidatus Krumholzibacteriia bacterium
CAGGTCGATGCCCGCGCGTGCGGTCACGCGTGCGTCGGCTGCCTGCGCAACCGCGCCGTGCACGAGCCCGCAGGCTGCTGTGGCGCTCAAGGCGAGCGATGCGAGGCACCGTGCGGCACGGCGCCACGAACCAATCCGATGCATCGAAGCTGGGACGTGTCGGGGGAGCCGGAACCCAGAAGCTCGAGGCGTAGGACGTAGACGCCCTCGGGAAGCTCGTGTCCGCGATCGTCGGTGCCGTCCCACACCAAGCGGCGCGGTCCGGGTCCCAGGCGATCGGCGGCCAACCAGCGTCGTCTTCGTCCTTCGACGTCGAACACGCTGGCCTCGAAGCCGAGCGCGTGGTGCGGCACCTCGAACGCGAGCGTCAGAAGATCGTCGAAGCCGTCCGCGTCCGGCGAGAACGGGTTCGGCTGCAGGCGCAGACCGACGGCGTGCGCCGGGGGTGCCGAGGCGCTGTTTGCGCGTCCCGGCGTCGCACCCAGGGCATCCTTGCTGGGCGCCCACAGCAGGCCGCGCGCGTCGGCGTCCGCGGTCAGGCGCTCGATGCTGCGGCCCCGTACCGGCCCCCACGCGGCGCGGTAAAACACCGCGTCCTGCACCAAGCCGCGCGGATCGCGCACCACGATCCGATCGGCTTCACCTTCTGGACCATCGCGGTTGTTGAGGCTGGGCCAGGGTGACAGCCCCGCGCGCGCGGCACCGGGTGGAAGCTGCGCGATGGCGTCGAGCGTGTCGGCGCTCACGACGAGGAATCCGCCAGGCGCGAGCGGCGCGTGCTGCTCGACAGCGACGCGCTTGCCGGTTGCGTCGGCGAACGTCCAGCCGTAGAGGTCGTGCGTGCGCGTGCCGCGGTTGTGCAGCTCGATCCACTCGACGTCTCCGGGAAGCGGCGCGAAAAGGATCTCGTGCACGACGACATCACCCGAACCCACGCGCACGATCTCCAGGTCGTGATCGTTGTCCGGGTTCTCGTCGCCGACCCCCAGCGCCGCTTCGATCTGAAACAGACCGGCGCGCGCCAGCCAACGCACGGCGAGCCCGACGCTGTCGCCGGCGGCGAGCGCAGGAATCCAGGCCACCCCGAGCGTCTCGGCCGTCCCGGGCGAGAAGCCGTCGAGGTACGGCTCACCCGGGAGCGGGCGCAGCCAGGTGCGCACGGCACGCTCGCGTACGAGCGCGATGCGACCGCGATTGTGCGCGTGCAGCGTCAGACGCACCTGGCGGAAGGGCCACAGGCGTGTCGGATCGGGCGGCGCGAGCCGCAGCGCAACGTCGCGCTCCGGAAGGTTGCGCCGGCCGGGTGACGGTGGGGCGGCGTGCCAGTCACGCGCGTTGTCGTCGTGATCGATCCCATCGGGGATGCGCGCGAGGCTCTGGCCGGCCACGTCGGGCGCCGGACGCGATTCGAACAGCTGCCGGTCGAGATCGGCCCCGTAGCCCAACAGATCGATGACGACGCCGTCGCGCACGAGCCGTACGGCATCGGGCCCGTTCTGCAGGGTGCCCTGCAACGTGGCGTCGCGCAGGCCCAGGCTGTCGCCGCCGATGACCCACGGAACTCCCGGCGACAGGCTCTCGCCTGCTGCGCGCCAGACGCTGCGCCAGGTCCCGGGACGCGCGCCGTCTCCCACCTCGAGCGTGACGTCGGTCAGGACGAGCGGTGCCGATCCCACATGCAGCAGCTCGACGAACTCGCGTCCGCCGTCGGCACCGGGTGGGTCGTACAACACTTCGTTGAGAACGAGCGCGGCGAGGAGCCACCTTGCGGGTGCGATCACGAAGTCGAGAGGCTTCGGGGGAGAAGAGCAGCGCTACAACAGACCGCGACGTTTTCGCAGCAGCCACTCGGCGGACAGCAGGACGACGAAGGCCACGAACAGCGGCATCGTGTTCCAGATCTCGATCTCGCTGTGCAGCAGCACCGGTTGCGGATTCAGGGGCAGCTCGCGTGCCACCTCGGCCGCCTGGGCCGGCGTCGCGTAACGCCCGCCCGTGCGCGAGGCGAGCTCACGCAGGAGATCGACGTCCTGGCTGGTGTTGACGAACTCGACGGAGTACGTCTCAACGGTGAACAGCGTGGTGTCGCGCCCCACCTCGGCGCCGGTGCGCACCGCGACGGCCTCGGCGCTGTACTCGCCGGGCCCGAGTCCGGGCAGCGTTCCTGCGTACTCGCCGGGCTTGCCGGCGCGCCGCTCCAGCAGGAGCGTGGCTGCAGTTTCGTCCGGGGATTCGACGCGCCGTACCTCGAGCCGTACCTCGGCATCTTCCATCGGCTCGAACTGCGGATCGAGAACCTGGGCGCGAAACTCCACCGGCTCGCCCCCTTCGTACACGGGCTTCGACGTCGCCACCTGCACGCGATCCACGTCGCGCGGTTGGGTCAGCCAGCGCACCAGGTGCCCGACGAACTCCGTGTGCGCGTTGCGCAACGTCTCGCGTTCGGAGAATCCCCAGCGCCACACGGGAAAGCCGGTGAGCGCGGCGCTATGACCGTTGCCGTAACGCCCGACGACGAGCACCGGCTGCGGCTGCGGCGTGTCGGTGACCAGGAGAACCAAAGCGCCGGGCTTGGCGCGCAGCTCGCTGTGACGAGCCAGGAGCGGCGGCACGCCCTGGAGAACGGCGCGCGCGTCGGCGATGTCACGCAGCGGCGCGCTCGCCGGATGCAAGCGTCCTTGCGGCGTCAGACGCACGTCGCGCACGCGGTACTGCGGCGGCTGGACGCGCGCCCGCTGCAGCGGCAGCGCATCGCCCAGAGCGTCGAACGCCTCTGGCGTGGTGTAGATGCTCTCGCGGCCGGCGAGCACCAAGAGCCCGCGTCCGCGTTCGACGGCCTGCGCAATGCGTGGATACAGCGTGGTCACGGGCTTCGGACCCGGTGCGCCGAGAACGAAGAGATCGTACTCGCGCAGGTCGGCGTCCGACGGCGGCATGGCAAACGGTGCGGCGCTCTCGCTTTGAATCCACTGCTTGGCGTCGTTCAAGTGCACCAACGTCACGTCGACGTTGGGATCGTCGCGGAACGTGCGCGCCAGGAAGCCGACGTCCCAATCCGGAAGCGCGGCCACGAACAGCACGCGCAGTTTGCTCTTCAGCACCTCGATGCGGATCTCGCGCGCGTTGTTGCGTTCGGTCACCTCGTCGGGCAACGCGTCGACCACCAGGCGCAAGCTGCGCCGGCCAGGCTCGTCGAGCGTCAGCGGGATTTCGATCTGCTCGCGTCCGTGATCCTGATCGAACCTCAGCTCACGCGAGAACAGCGTGCGCTCGCCGTCGCGCAGCTCGAGACGCGTCGTGCGCCCGCGGAAGCCCGTGTTCTCGACACGCACGAGAATGCGCGTTTCGCTGTCGACATAAGCGACCGGCGCGTAGTCGCAGCGATCGATGGCCACGTCGCGTGCCGGCAGCGTGTCGCCCACCCCGAGGGCGAACACCGGGCGGCCCAAAGCCGCGAAGGCGCCGGCGTCGAGCCCGCCG
>JBFJHN010000484.1:0-3480 GCA_041613275.1 Candidatus Krumholzibacteriia bacterium
CCACAGTACACTTGTTGAGGCGCCCATCGGCGCGAATGACGTACGCGTTTCCACGCGCTGCGTAGCACACCGGCGTGCGCCGCTCGAGCGTCGTGTGCGGGATGCCCAGCTGCGTGGCCCGTCGGCTGAGCTTGCGCACCGCGTGCATGCCCTCGTGTTCGTCGAAGACGCGCAGCTGCGCATCGTGCGGCCCGCCGAGGCGATTCACCGTGCGGATGAACAGCTCGTAACGGCTGTCGGACGCGAAGCACGCTGCGATCTCGCAAAGAAAACCCTCGAGCGCCTGGCAGTTGTCGGGGGCAACGTGCAACCGTAGCGTGATCTTGAACGGCCGATTCACCTGGCGCGTCGCAAGCACGTTGCCCCAGACGCGGTCGAAAGTCGGTCGCCCCCCGACCCGGACACGTTTGCGGTCGTGGTGCTCCCGCGGACCGTCGAGAGCAATCTGGAAGTCGCGCACGCCCAGGTCGAGCAGCTCATCGAACCGGGTTCGTCCCAGTAGGTAGGCGTTCGTGGTGATGCCGCACTTCGAACGGATGCGGTGATGATGGCGCTCGACCCTCTGCACGTGGCGTGAGATGTCCTCCACGACGTCCAGCGCCAACAGCGGCTCGCCGCCGAACCAGTTGAGTTCGAGCACGCGCAGCTCGGGAGCGCGAATCGTGATGAAACGCTTGAGGGCCTCGACGACCCACGGCTGCATGTGCGTCAGCCGGAAGCTCTCGTAGCAATATGTGCAACGGAAGTTGCAAGCCTCGGTGGGCAAGAGGATCAAGAGCAGCTGATCGTTCGTGACGCAACGTAAGCGCTCAGGGTGCGCCGAAAGCTCGTTCAGGAGCGCAGCAGATTCGTGGGTTTCTTGCACGAACACCTCGCGTCACTGAGCCCGAGCGGCGTCGTTCAAGGCGCGATCCGAACGATCTTGCACCAGACGTTCTTCGAGTGCTTCGCTTCTTCGCTCATCCGGGTTGCGAGCGCTTCCAGCGTGCTCCCTTTGTGTTCGGGCGTTCGGACCTGCAACCGGCGCAGGCCGATCTGCTTGAGCTTTTCAGGGTCCAGCTCCATGGCCGCAAATGCGTCGGTCGAATCACCAGAGTTGCCGTCGTGGGTCTCTTCGTCGCTCGCGAAGCTCTCCTCCGAGCCGTCGCGGAACTCGAGCGCAATCCTCTCCTCGAGGTCGGAACGGGGTTCGCGCGAGGCCACGAGCAGGAGCAGCTCGGTCTTCTGCCCGTCGAACTCCCAGAAGGACTGCAGGCCGGCCACGGATGTTGGGATGCGGTGCGCAACGCCGCCGCGGACGGGATTGCCGAGGCCGTTGTCTAGAGCGGGAAACAGCGTGTTCACGACGCCGGGCTCCGCGAGGTCCTCGTTGAAGACGTAAACGTGCATGTCGTCCTTGCTCTCGAGGCGCAGGAACAGCGAGTCGCCTGCCTGAAGCGTGAGATCGGAATCCGCCTCGAGCCGAGTCTCGACATTGCGGTCATGCTTGTAGAAAGCGGTCTCCACCTCCAGGGCGGGCTCGGGCATGAGCGCCCAGGCCCCCCACGCCACCGCTGCCACCGCCGCCACGGTCGCCGCCAGCCCGGCGCGCCTACGCCTCCGCGGGTTCACGGGCGGGAGCGAGGCTTGTACGCACACCGAGTGTCGCAGCGCTCGCTCCAGCTCGCCGAAGGTCGCAAAGCGCTTGGTGGGTTTTGGCGACAAGGCCTGGTCCACAACTTCGAGGAACGCCGGCGCAAGGTCCGGACGGCGATCGCGCAACGGCGTGACCTCACCGCGCTCGTGCCTCGCAACCAGCTCCTTCACGGTGCGCGCCTTGATGGGGTACTCGTGCGTCACGAGCCGGTACAGGAGTGCACCGAGGCTGTAGATGTCCGAAGCTCGCGTAGGCCGACCGGATTCGAGCAGCAGCTCGGGCGCCATGGCCAACGGCGTACCGCATCCTCCCGTGTCCGAAAACACGTCGGGCGTCTGCTGTCGCACCGTGCCGAAGTCCATGAGCACGATGCGTCCTCCGCGCTGGCGCATGACGTTGCTGGTCTTGACGTCTCCATGCACGAGACCCGCAGCATGGATGGCCGCGAGGGCGCTGCACAGCTCGATGCCGATCAGCGCCGCCTCGTTCGCTCCGAACGGTCCGCTGCAGTCGAGGCATTCCTCGAGCGTGGTACCGTTCAAGAGCTCGGTCCAGATGCCGACCAAGCCGTCGTGGGCGTCGGCGCCGTGGACGGTGATCACGTTCGGATGCTGCACCTGCGCCAGACAGCGCGCCTCTTTGAGCAAGCGCTCGGGGGGCTGGTCGCCCGAAAACAGGTCGGCGCGTAGAAGCTTCAGAGCCACCTCGAGATCCAACGACGCATCGTAGGCGCGGTAGACTTCGCTGTAAGCTCCCTCGCCGATCTTCTCGAGAAAGCTCAGATGTCCCCATGTCGATAGCGGCGCCACGAGCTCGTGCCTGCGCGGCATTGAGCGGTCGCTTCGCGTCGTTTGCGCCGAATCGACACGCGGCTGGGTGACGCCGGGTACTTGATCCAAGTCCCCGGTCTCATGAGGGGAGCCGCTCGTGCGACACAGCTGTCCCACCGTATCAATGTCACGGAGCTTCTCGAGCTCTCGCGCCCGCTCCGGGTGAGTCTTGAGCTGGAGCTCCCAGTCGACCTGCGTGCCATCGGCAATGGCCTCCGCCAGCTGACCCAGCCACGCGCGCGACCTTCCGTTGCCCTCACTGCGGTTCATCGGTCTCCTCCGCCATTTTGAGAAGAGCCCGTGTGATCAACATTCGCGCCGCGTTCGCGGATGGGCTGCCAATCGCTTCGGCCACCTGCGCAAACGTGAATCCGAGCTCGAGACGGAGAACCACGGCCTCGCGCGTGCGTTCGGGCAGCGCCGCCAGAGAGGCCTCGTAGGCCTCGAGCCGCTCGGCGCCCATCGCGTCGTCCATCGGTGTCGGGATATCCTGGGGCAGGTTCTCGTCCAGCTCGACGTTCAGAGGTCGCACGTTCGCGCGCCGGATTTCGTCTCGGACAAGGTTCATCAGGATCTGCCTCAGGTAGGCGAGAAACGCGCCTTCTCGCCGCGGTTCGAACGTCTCTATACGTTGCAACGCACGCATGAGCGTGACCTGCACAAGATCGTTCGTTTCCGCCAGGCCGCGCGCGCTCGGCGGCAGGCGTCCGTGTGCCCAACGTTGGAAAGCGGGTAAGTAGCGTTCGAACAGGCGGTTACGCGCGGCCTCGTCGCCCGAGCGCACGCGATGGAGAAGAGCAGCCGTGGACTCGAGGTTGCTTTCGTCGCCGGGCTCCGGAAGCTGCGTCTCGTGGTTGGCCACGGTCCCACCGACCCTGCATGAGGAAGGTCCGACGACCTGTGTCGCATTCGTGCCCAGGCACCGCTGTGGGATTTTTCCGATTATGCCATGAAGAGCAGTTTGACTGAGGACTTTCCGGGAAAACCCAGCCGCGGCGTTTCAGGACAAAGCAG
>JBFJHN010000485.1:0-3469 GCA_041613275.1 Candidatus Krumholzibacteriia bacterium
ATTCGCTCGATCAGCTCGACGCGTTCGACAACTACACGTTCGACGAAGTACCCGCGCTTCTGGACGAGCAGAGGGCTGGGCTTCCCTTCGACCCACCGCAGGCGCACTCTGTGACCTGGTTGAACACCATCTACGTCAGCTTCAACTTCCAGAGCGAGCATCCAGTCGTGCGCGACTCACGTTTGAGACGCGCGCTGAGCTGGGCGCTCCCGCGCGAAATGATGCAGCACTTACCGGCGCGTGGTCTTCTTCCTCCAGGCCTGCCGGGTTACAACGAGGGGCTGCTCGGGCAGAGCACGAACCTCGATTCCGCGCGCGTTCTGCTGGCGCGTGCTGGATACCCCAACGGGCGCGGGCTGCCAAAGCTACGCTTGCTGTGGCCTGGATACGCCGACGGCTATGGCCGCGTTATTGCCGACAGCTTCGCGACGCTCGGCCTGGACATCGATTACCAGAGCGTCTCCGATGCGGAGTTCGCGCGGGCCGTTCGAAGAGGCCAGGTTGACTTGTTCCGCGAGGGCTGGATCGCCGACTATCCCGACCCTGTGAACTTCTTGCAGCTGTTTCACTCGCAATCGTCCTACAACCGAAGTGGGTATTCGAACGTGCGCTACGATGCGCTCTTCGAGCGCCTTTTGAGTGAAGCCGATTCCCAGCGCGCTCTGGAGTTGGCGCGGCAGATGGAACGCATTCTCGTGGCAGACGATGCGGCGTTGTTCACTCGGCACGAGCGACAAATCCAGTTCGTTTCCTCGCGTGTTGAGAACTGGAAGACGCTTGCGGCGAATCCCATGAACATCCGCTTCTACGAGCGCCTCCGCCTGACGGACGGAAGTCGACCATGACGTTGCGTCGCAAGCTTCTCGTGCAGTTCTTTCTCCTTGCGGTCCTTCCCATCGCCGTTTTCGCCACAGTCAGCACAATCACCGCTTTTCGCTCCGCGCGGCTGGGTACCGAGCAACGCGTTCAGCAAGCTATCGCCACCCTGGCGACCGCCACCACGAAAGCGCTGGAGTCGGAGCTCTTCTATCTCTCGACGCTCGTGGAGGAGGCGTACGACCTCGGACTCAGGCCGGCTGGCGTGACTTCCGAGGGCGCGGAGCAGTTCCTGCGGTGGGTTTCGTACTATCGCTTACCTGCGCTGACCGCGGAGCCCATGCCGCGACCGTCGCGGCTGGTCATGCTGGAGGAAAACACGACGCAGGCTCTCACCGTCGAAGCGCCCAGCAACGTCTCGCCGATTCTCGATCTCGCGACCATGCGCTCGGTCCAGGAGCTTCCCAGCCCGTATCTGGAGCTGGCGTCGAGCCGCGAGGCTATGATGACGAGCCGCTTCCTGATCGGCGCCGACGCGCGTGGTCCTGTCATCGTGGTCACGGCACGGCTGCCTCGAGAGGCTGACGCGCGCTTGCGTTGCGTCGCCATCGAATTCGCGCTGCTCGAGTTCTTCGAGCCCATCACAGAGAGCCTGGAGTTCCTGTCCTTGGACGCGGCATTCGTGGCCAAGCCGACAGGTGAACCCGACGCGTACAAGGTCCTGTTTCACAGCGATCTCACGCGTATCGGGACACCACTGCGGCAGACGGGCTTCCCCGTCGAGATCGTGCGCGCAGCCGGTTCAGAGTCCAGCATCCATGAAGATGAGCGGGGATTCTCGGCGACGCGTTGGAGCACCAACGTACACGGAGCGCGTGTGCATTCTCGAAGCGGGCTCCTGCTTGGCGCCTCCGGCTCGTTGGGAGCGAGTTTCGCGCCCTTACGCCGTGGCGTCATCCTGACCTGGGTGTTCTTCGCCTTGGCCGCTGCGGTCGTGACCGCGGGAATTCTGCTTGCAACACGTGGTGTCAGCGGCGCGGTCGAAACGATCGCTCGCGGCACCGACGCCATCGCTACGGGTCAGTTCGACCATGCGATTCGAGTCGATCGGACCGACGAGTTCGGCGCTATTGCAAAACGCATCAACGACATGGGGCACGAGCTTCTGCTGACCGCCGAGTCGCGTGCAATCACACGAATCAGTGCGCGACTCGTGCACGACCTGAAGGGCGTCGTCTCCCAGATGAACCTGTTGCTGTACAATCTCAAGATCAACTACGACGATCCTGAGTTTCGGGCCGAGTTCTTCGGATTCATGCAAGATCTCATCGAGCAGGTGGAGAACATCACGCGGCAGCTTCGACGCAGCGAACCTCCCGAGCCACAGCTGCACGACGTAGATGTGAACGCCGTGGTCCGTGACGTGCTGGATACGGCCATCGTTCGCTCGCAACCCTCGTTGAAGGTAGAATCCGATCTCGGGGCCAGCGGCCATGTACGAACCGACTCGGCACTCCTCGCCGAAGCACTGCAAAACGTGGTGATGAACGCGGTCGAAGCCATGGAGGGCAGTGGAGTGCTGCGCATTCGTACCGGAATCACGCCGGCGAGCGAGCCTTACACACATTTCGTGGAGGTCGGGGACGACGGGCCAGGAATGAGCCAGCAGTTCATCGAGAACGAGCTTTTTCGCCCGTTTGCGACTACAAAGTCGAGCGGCAGCGGTCTCGGCATGTACGGTGCCCGACAGATCATCCACTCGTTGAAGGGGCGCATCCAAGTGCACAGCGAGGAGAACAATGGCACGCGGGTGCGGTTCGAAATAGGGGAGCGCGTGCACGCATGACCAAGTCGAAGATTCTGCTCGTCGACGATCAGGCCACCGAGCGCCGGTTGCTTTATCACGCGCTCAAGAAGGACTACGACATCGTCGAGGCCATGGATCGCAATAGCGCCATGCAAGCGTTCCGGCATCACCAGCCGGAGTTGGTGGTACTGGACCTGCATCTGCCGCCGCATCTCGACGAACCGACCGAAGGCTTGCGACTGCAACAGCAGCTGCATGTGTTGTCACCCGAGCTGCCGATCGTCATCGCGAGTGGAGATCAGGATCGCCGGGTGGCGCTCGAGCTCGTCCGGAACGGTGTTGCCGACTTTCTGCTGAAACCGGTCGATCCAGAAGTGCTCCGCGTGGTGGTGCTGCGCGCCATCGAGCGCGCCGCGCTGGTTCGCGAAGCCCACGAGCTGCGCGCGGAAGTACGCGAACGCTACGGGTTCGGAGCGCTCGTTGGTGAAAGCACGACCATGGCCGCGGTGTTCGCGAAACTTCACAAGCTGGCGCAGTCGAACACCACGGTGCTGCTTCTGGGCGAAACGGGCACCGGGAAGAGCGCGGTGGCACGTGCGCTGCACGTGGCAAGCTCGCGCGCCGACAACCCGTTCGTGGTGGTGGACGGTGCCTCGATCGCCGAGTCGCTCATGGAGAGCGAGCTCTTTGGACACGTCCGTGGTGCCTTCACGGGTGCCGCCTCCGACAAGCCCGGACGGATCGAGGAGGCCGACGGCGGCACGCTGTTCCTGGACGAGATCGGCGACATGTCCCCGGCGCTGCAGACGCGGCTGCTGCGGGTGCTTGCAGAAAGCGAGTTCTATC
>JBFJHN010000486.1:0-3467 GCA_041613275.1 Candidatus Krumholzibacteriia bacterium
CGGCGCACCACGACTGACGCGCCGGAGGGTCTGTCGATAGCGCCCGAGCTTCTCAACGTCCCGGGCGCGCACGAGACCGGCGTGCACCAGAGCATGCCACACGAGCGCCTCGTGGTTGTCGATCGAGCCAGGATCGTCATGGCGTCCCGCTTCGAATCCCATCGTCACGTGCCCGAGCCCGTTGATGTACTCGAGCAACGTGCCCTGCAGCTCCTCCTCGAGACCCAGAACGATCGGAACGGGGAAGCGAAGCGCGAAGCTTCGGTTGCGCAACGTGTCGCCGATGGTCGCAAACGGGTAGCCGCTGCCTGACGTGGTGTGGAGGTCGATGCAGAAGACCTCGCCGCGCGCGCGCGCAACCGCGGCATCGATGGTATCCAGCAGCTCCATCCGTTCGATGTCTTCGACCAGCACGTCGTCGGTCGAAGGCCCAACACCCTGCGAGGGAGCGCTTTGCGGCCTGCTCCCATTCGAATCGTGGGTGTGCCAATGCCGATTGAGGTCCACGTCGACGTACCGCACATTGCGAGCCAACGCCTGCGTGTTGCCGGCAAGCGCCAGGAACTCACCGCGAAGCTCGACTTCGTGGCGCTCGAACCCCTCAGCGACGCGTCGAAGCGCATGGACGCCAGCAGGCTCGTTGCCGTGGATCCCCGCGACCGCGATCAGCGTCGGTCCGGTCATCGCCCCACGTCGACGGCATACGATTCTTTGGACCCGACCTTCCTGGACGGTGGACTGCATCTTCGCTATTCCTTCAGCGTTTGCTCGAGAAACTGAGCGGCGACCTCCATGAAGTCGCGCTCGGTGAGGATTCCGACCAAGCGCCCGTCCCGACACACGGGCAAGCAATCGATGCGCCTGCGGCGCATGAGCTGGATGGCCTCCAGCGTGCTGGTCTCGGGAGAAACGCTCGTCGGATCGCGCTTCATGATGTCGGCTGCCGACTGCGCGCCGTTCTCGCGGTCGTTCCACCCCTTGGCCATCAGTCGCAGGAGCGTGCGATACGAGATCAGGCCGACGAGTCGGTTGTCCGAGTCCTCCACGGGGACGTGGCGGATGTGTTTCCACTCCATGAGGCTGGCGACGAGGCTGATGGGCTCGTCCTCGCGTACCGTGAACAAGTCCGTGGACATGTACTGCTCGACCTTGAGGAATTGTGGTTCCCACCGATTGGCTTCGCTCAGCGAAGCCGGACGCCACGTGGACACGGGTCGCCCCTCCCGCTGTCTGTGGATCATGGCGGCCGTGAGCGCGTTCAGCTGTTCGCCCATCTTGGTCTTGCCGTGAAAGCTCGAGAGAGATCTCAGCTGCCAGCTCGAGCCGGTGTTGCCGGAACGCACGCGCTGCTCGATGATGCCCAGGTAGCGGTCGATGTCCGCCGCGTCGATTCCCGAACGTTCGAGTCCGCCGCGCGCTTCCGGGATCAGCTGCTCGCAGATGAGCACCTGCGCGGGGATGCGTCGCTGCTCGAACCAATCGAACTGCGCGTGCAGTCCCAAGCGTGCCGCGGCCAGGAAGTTCATCTTCACGTCCGAGAAGTCGATGTGCTCGGTGACGTCCGAATAACGCGACGCGAAGGCGCTGATGAGGCCGAACCAGAACGCAGCGTTGGCAACCTGATCGACGATGGTGGGCCCGGCGGGGAGCACGCGGTTCTCGATTCTCAAGTGCGGCTTGCCGTTCGTGATGCCGTAGCAGGCGCGGTTCCAGCGGTAGACCGTGCCGTTGAACACGCTCAAGGCGCAGAGCTTCGGAATCTCACCGCGCGTGATCTTCTCGAGCGGGGACTCGTTCTCACCCCCTCCGACCAGGGCGCGGAAGCGGACGACGTCTTCACGGAACAGCTCGAGCACGCTGTTGCGCACCCACTGGCGTCCGAACGTCACGCGCGGGCTGCGTTCCCGAAGGTGATGGCTGGAGGTGCGCGTGTCGATCGCCTGCTGGAACAGCGCAATCCGGGTTTCGTGCCAGAGCCTTCGGCCGAACAGAAGAGGTGAGTTCGTCGCTGCCGCGAGAACGGGTGCCGTGACGACCTGCGCGATGTTGTACATGTTGGCGAACTCGGAAGCTCCCACCTGAAAATGCACCTGAAAGCTGGAGTTCGCAGCTTCCAACATCACAGAGTCATGTTTCAACAAAAGCTCGTCGAGTCCCTTGATGTGGAACTCGTAGTCGGTGCCCCGCATCCGGTTGGAAGCCTCGTTCAGGTTCTGGTACCGCGGCAGCGGCGTCATCATTTTTACGTCGAGATCCGACTTGCGGAACGTTGGAAGGATCCCCGTGAGGACCACGGCGAGCTCCATCTCGTCGGTCACTTCGCGCAGCCTGTGGACATGTGCCTCGAGGCGATGCTCCAGGTCTCGCAGGCACCGGCCGCCGAAGACCAACGGATCCAAGTTGATCTCGAGGTTGAAGAGTCCGAGCTCGTGCGTGAAGTGTGGATCGTCGACCTTGGGAAGGATCTCCATCGCCGCCGGTGCGGGCCGGAAGTGCGAATCGACGAGAACGAGCTCCTGCTCGGCACCGATGCGGCGTACGTCGCTCTCGAAGGCTTCCTGGGCGAGGAGTCGCTCGAGCGCGCGCAGGTCGTCGAGGATGCGCGACATGAAGGTGCGCAACGCGTCGCCGTGAAGGTGCGCCGTTACGGACTTCTCACCCAAGCCTTCCTCCGTCCGCTGAGTCTAGGCCGGCATGGCGCGTCTTTCAAAAGACCACCAGTGCTTTTGAGCTGTCACGCAACCTTTTCGCTGCTCAGTTCGGGTCCAAGGAGCGCCGCGGGCAATGCGGTAGCGCCGACTCGGCTGCAACGAAGTCGCTGGGAACGCCCTCGAGACAATCCAGCGGGTCGCAGCATGTGTGACACACGCGCTTGAACGATCGGAATCCGCGCAGCGCGACCGCGTCGGTCAAATGATCGCGGCGACGCGGCTCCTCACGCAGGAGGTCGGTGCTCAGGTACTTCTTGTTGTCGTCCGGGAAGACCGTGACCACCACGGCACCGTCACCCGTTTGCTCGAGCACGCGGAGCGCGGCAAGGAAGTTGGCGCCCGAAGAGATGCCGACGGCCAAGCCCAGCTCGCTGGCGAGACGCTGCGCCATGCGAATGGCGTCGCCATCGTCGACGCTCAAGATCCCGTCCATCTTGCTGAAATCGATGATCGGCGGCACGAACTCGTCCGAAATCCCTTGGATGCGATGCTGGCCCACACGTTGCCCGGTGGACAACGTAGGCGAGTTTGCCGGCTCGACGGGATGGATGCGCACCGGCGCGTGCTGCTCGCGCAGGAAGCGTCCCGTTCCCATGATCGTGCCGCCCGTACCGACGCCGGCAACGAACGCGTCCGGGGTCAGGCCGCGAAACCGAAGCTGCCACCAGATCTCCGGTCCTGTCGTGGTGGCGTGGGCCTCGACGTTGTCGACGTTGGAGAACTGATGTGGGAGGAACGCCCCGGTCTCGCGGTCGA
>JBFJHN010000487.1:0-3466 GCA_041613275.1 Candidatus Krumholzibacteriia bacterium
ATGAGCATCACCTTCATGGGACGGTTGTTCGACGAAGCCACCGTGCTCGCCGTCGCCAAGGCGTACCAGGACGCCACCGACTTCCATCTGAAGCAGCCGCCCGCGTTCGCCACGAACGGCGAAACCGTGGACAGCGCCCAGCGCGAGTAACGACCAGCGAGAGTGGTCCCATCGCGCCCGAAGGCGTACAATTTATATGAAGCCCTCTGAGCCCCCTCGAGCTCACAGCTGTCCGGGAGACGTCGCAGACGAGCTTTGCGAATCCTCCGGGACGGGCTCGAGAGGAGGGGCGTCATGCGAATGCACGCCTTCGTTCGGATTCTCGTTTTTCTCATTCTCCTCGCGCCGAATGCTGCATGGGGGCAGGTCAACGGTTCCGTCGACATCTTCTATGTGGATCCGCTCACGGGACAGGTCGATTTGGGCACCTGCCAGGGAGAGGCGGTTTTCACTCCGCCGCTTGCCGGCATCTTTCGCGCGGAGATCTGGGTGCGTCTGAATGGCGCAACCGCAAACGGTATCTCCGGCGTCGAAGGGTTCATCGAGGGCATCGATTGCGCCGGATGGGATGCGACGTTCACACCCGTGGCGGGAATGGTCAGCGACGGCAGCTTCGTACACGCTCTCGATCGCGATCGCGATACCGTACCTGAAACGCGCCGCGGCAACATCGCGTTCCAGGGAGTGATGGGGCCGAGCCCCGAGGACGGGTGTCAGGTCGGCAACGGCTGGATCGTGAAGGTGGGCGAGCTGCTCCTCTCCCAGCTGCCCGCCGTTGATCCCATTCCGGACGACACGTGGCTCTGCTTTCGTGGGGGCGATCCGCCCAGCTCGCTGGCGTTTCCCTGTCCCTTGGTGACCGTGTGCGACGTACCGCTCTACACCGCCGTATGTGTGGGTGGAGGAGCGTTCATCATCAATCCGAACCAGACGACGTGCACGGTAGCGGCAAAGGCGAGTGATTTTCCGTGTCCGTGCTTTCGCACGGCGATTGCGGATCGCAGCTGGGGAGCCGTGAAAAGGCTCTACCGTTAGGCAGACCTACTTCAGCTTGTAGCGGTCGAGCTTCATGACCAGCGACTGCACGCCTTCGGCAAACGTCGGATGGACGGCCTGCATGTCGACCACAGCGCGCGCGCTCGTCTTCGCCTGCATGAGCACCGCAAAGACGTGGATGAGCTCGCCCGCCTCCTGACCCACGATGGCGGCGCCGAGAACGTGCTCGCTCTTCGGATCGATCAGCACCTTCATCGTGCCGGCGGTCTCGTCGATCTCCACCGCGCGCGCGATGCTTCCGAAGGACATGCTCGCCGCTTCGTAATCGATGCCGGCCTTGTCCGCCTCGGACTGGGACATCCCCACGCGCGCCAGCTGCGGATCGACGAAGACCGCGTAGGGGATCACGCGGCCGTCGCGGCCACGCTTCGACTCGTGCACGAGGATGTCGTAGAGGATGCGATGGTCGTCCCACGACGTGTGCGTGAACTGGGGCCCGCCGATGACGTCGCCCACCGCGTAGACGCCCTTCGCGCTGGTGCGGTAATGCGCATCGACGCGCACGGCGCCGCGTTCGTCCCGCTCGATGCCGCTCGCGTCGCATTCGAGATCCTCGGTGTTCGGCCGGCGCCCGGTGGCCACGAGAAGGTGCGATCCGTGCAGCTCCTTCCCGTTGCGCAGGCGCACGGCGATGTCGCCGCCGTTCTGCGACACGCGCTCGGGCTCGGTGCCGAGGTGCAGCTCGATGCCCTCGTTCCGGAAGACCTCTTCGAGTGGCTCGACGACGTCGCTGTCTTCGCGATCCAGAAGGTGCTCGCCGCGATTGATGATGCTGACCTTCGAGCCGAAACGCCGAAACATCTGGCCGAACTCCGACGCGATGTAACCGCCGCCGATGATCACGAGGTGCCGCGGCAGCGCATCGAGCTCCATGAGGGACTTGTTGTCGAGAAACGAGACCTCGTCGAGGCCCGGGATCTTCGGAACGACCGCGCGTCCACCGGTATTGATGATGACGGTGGAAGCCTCGTGGCGTTCACCGTTGATTTCGATCTTGCGTTCGCCGACGAAACGCGCGTGCCCCTCGACCACCCGCAGCTTGTCGCCCGCGCTCTTCAGGCGCTTCGCCACGCCGCTGCGCCACTTCTTCACGATGTCGTTCTTGCGCTCGATGACGGCACCGAAATCGACACGGACGTCGCTTGCGTGCACACCCAGGCGAGCCGCGTTCCGCGCCACGTGCGCGGCGCGCGCGCTTGCGACCATGGTCTTCGTGGGTGTGCAGCCATAGTTGACGCAGGTTCCCCCGAGCAGCTTGCGCTCGCACAGAAGCACCTTGCGGCCCGACTCGGCCAGGCGTGCCGCCAGGGGAACCCCCGCCTGGCCGCTTCCGATCACGATGACATCGAACTCCATGGCGCCTCCTCGGGCGTGCGTCAGACGCTCTGCGGACCGTTCGAAACGGTGGGGTCGCATCTCTTGGAGGCCCCATCGTAACCTCCATGAGGACAAGGCGGAACCTGCTTGACTTCCGTGCGCGAGATCGCACCTTTCTCGACACGGGCGCGATCCGCAGGACCCTGACGCGCCGCCCAACGAGGTCCCCGGATTCGCATCCCGAGGAGCAGCATGCCGTCCCTCTGCCGCACGCTTCTCGCCGCCGGGCTGCTGCTCGCATGCGCCCTGTCCGATGCCCGTTCCGCACCTGCCGTTCCCGGCTGGTCACGCGGGTTCGAGGCTCCGGGCACCGACGGCGACGTTCTCGCCTTCACCACTTTCCGCGGCGACCTCATTGCTGCCGGCCGCTTCACGATTGCCGGGCGCAGCTCCGTGCGTCACGTCGCGCGCTGGGACGGCTCGAGCTGGCACCCGCTCGGGGCGGGAATCGACGGCGACGTCCACGCCATCGTCGAGTTCAACGGCGCGCTGATCGCGGCCGGGGTGTTCGAGAAGGCCGGTGAACGGCGTGCGCGCAACATCGCCCAGTGGACCGGCGAAGTCTGGGAGCCGGTTGGAGGCGGCGTCGACGGACCGGTGCACGCTTTGCTGGTGCACGACAACGCTCTGTTCGTGGGCGGCCGCTTCGAAACGGTAGGCACGGAGCGCGCGCACTCCATCGCACGGTGGGACGGACGCGCCTGGAACGCGCTGGGCTCCGGAGTCGCGTCGCCGGAGAATGGCGACGCGGTGCGAGCACTCGAACTCTTCGACGGCGGCGTCATCGCCGGCGGCAACTTCAACTCCATGGGCGGACGTGAGGCGCGATCGATTGCGCGGTGGGACGGACTCTCGTGGAACGCGATCGGCCTGGGCTTCGACCGGACGGTCGAATCGCTCGTCGTGTACCAGGATCGGCTGGTGGCGGGTGGCAGCTTCGGCTTGGCCGACGGCTCGAGCGGCCGCTCGATCGCAACCTGGGACGGCGTCAACTGGAACGCCTTCGGTGGCGGCGTGCCCGGCAGCTTTCCCA